>JAEULB010000188.1 GCA_016792585.1 Rhodospirillaceae bacterium | reverse complement strand
GTCGACGAAGATCGTGTTCAGGCCCGTCACCTGGGCCCAGCCCTTGATCGAGGGGATGATGGCCTCGTAGTTGCCGACCTTGGCTTCCTTCTCGACCTTGCCCTCGAACTGGCTGCCGATGATGCTCTCGTGCACGAAGGTTTCGCCGACCTTGAGCTTGCCCTTGCCCGCGAGCTGGGCGATGCGGGCCGAGGTGCCGGTGCCGCAGGGCGAGCGGTCGATCGCCTTGTCGCCGTAGAACACGGCGTTGCGCCCGTGCGAGCTATTCTGCGTCGGCTTGCCGGTCCACTGGATATGCGAGAGACCCTTGATCGCCGGGTTCTCGGGATGGACGTAGCTGCCGGTCTCGTTGAGCTTCTTCCGGAGCTTCGGGCTCATGCGCACGAGGTCGGCGGCGGTGAAGTCCGCCATGTCGCGGAAATTCTCCTGCGGCTCGACGATGGCGTAGAAGTTGCCGCCATAGGCGACGTCGACCTTCAGCGGCCCCAGCTCGTCGGACTCGACCGCGATGTCCTCGGCGTAGAGGAAGGACGGCACGTTGGTGAGCTTCACCCACTCGACGTAAGGCCCGTTCTGGCCGTACTCGGCGATCACCAGCCCGGCCGGCGTGTCGAGGCGGAGCGTGCCCGGCGTCCGGGGCTTCACCAGGCCGCGCTCGACCGCGGCGGTCACCGTGCCGATGGTGCCGTGACCGCACATGGGCAGGCAGCCCGAGACCTCGATGAAGACGATGCCGAGGTCGCAGTCCTCGCGGGTCGGCGGGTAGAGCAGGCTTCCCGACATCACGTCGTGGCCGCGCGGCTCGAACATCAGGGCTTCCCGGATCCAGTCCCACTCCTTCAGGAACTCGAGCCGGCGCTCGCTGGCGGTCCTGGCCTTGAGGGGCGGCTGGCCGCCGGCGACGACGCGGACCGGGTTGCCGCAGGTATGCGCGTCGACGCAGAAGAAAGTGTGCTGCATGGGGCAGGAGCCTATCTGAGCCATGGCCCCGGCCTCAACCGTCGCGGTATGGTTCGGCCCATGGCTCCGCACAAGAACATCGCGGTCATCGGCGCCGGCGTAGTCGGCACCTGCATCGCCGCCAAGCTGGTCGAGGACGGCCACGGCGTCACCCTGATCGACCCGCTGGAGCCCGGTCGCGCCACCTCCTACGGCAATGCCGGCGGGATCGCCGCGACCTCGCTGGCGCCGCTGTCGATGCCGGGAACGATCCAGAAGGTGCCGGGCTGGCTGATGGACCCGCTGGGACCGCTGACCATCCGCTGGTCCTATCTTCCGACCCTGGCGCCGTGGCTCTGGCGCTTCTGGCGGGCCGGCACCCCAGAGAAGGTCGAGAAGCAGGCCGATGCCCTCTCGGCGCTCTTGAAGCGTACCTATGACGACTGGGAGCCGCTGTGGAAGGCAGCCGGCCTCGACCGGCTGGTCAAGCGCGACGGCTGCCTCCGCCTCTACGAGAGCAAGGCCGACTACGAGGCCGATGCGGCGGACTGGAAGATCAAGCGCGACCGCGGCGTCCGCTCCGAGATGATCGACCGCCACGAGATCCGCCAGCTCGAGCCGGACCTGGCGCCGATCTACGAGATGGCCGTGCTGATGCCGGAATGGAACTTCGTGACCGATCCGCACCGGATCGTCACCGGCGTCGCCGACTACGCCACCGGCCGCGGACTCAAGCACCATCGCGGCAAGGCGGTCGGCGTGCGCACCGGCGCTTCCGGCATCGAGGCGGTGATCACCGATACCGGCGTCGTCGCCTGCGATGCTGCCGTGGTCGCCGCCGGCGCCTGGAGCCACGAGATCTCCGGCTGGCTGGGCTCAAAGGTGCCACTCGAGACCGAGCGCGGCTATCACATGACTCTGCCAAAGCCGAACGTCGAGGTGCGCCACACGCTCCATCTCGGCGGCTGGGTCATGACGCCGATGGAGATGGGCCTCCGCCTCGCCGGCACGGTCGAGCTCGCCGGGCGGACGGCGCCGCCGAACTGGAAGCGGGCCGAGATCCTGGTCGAGCGCGCCAAGCGCATCCTGCCGAAATTGGACGCGACCGACGGCAGCCCCTGGATGGGCCATCGGCCATCGCTACCCGACTCGCTGCCGGTGATCGGCGGGAGCCCGCATCACCGCAACGTCTTCTACGCCTTCGGTGCCTCGCATCTGGGCCTTACCGAAGGTGCGACAACCGGCGCCTTGATCGCCGACCTGGTGGCCGGGCGTACTCCCTCCATCGACATGACGCCCTATCGGATCGACCGTTTCTGATGAGCCTGCTCGGCCCCGGCGAGCCGCCGCCCTTCGAGGTCGTGGCGCCGGATGCCTCCGCGCCGTTCCTCCTGATCTGCGATCACGCAAGCAACCGGGTGCCGGCGTCGCTCGGCGATCTCGGCGTGCCGAAATCGGCCTTCGACCTGCATGTCGCCTGGGACATCGGTGCGCTGGACGCGGCGAAGCATCTTCAGCGCCGCTTCGATGCGACGCTGATCCACACGAACTACTCGCGGCTGGTGATCGACTGCAACCGCCGGCCGGAGTCGCCGGGCCTCTGCCCGCCGACCAGCGACGGCGTCGAGGTGCCGGCCAACCAGAATCTCCCGGCAGCCGAGCGGCAACGGCGGCTCGACCTGCTGCACCGGCCCTATCACGACGCGGTCGAGGACTGGATCGCCAGCCGGCGCGAGAGCGGCCACGTGCCGGCGATCATTTCGGTCCACAGCTGCACGCCGGTGATGGCCGGGTTCAACCGGCCCTGGCATCTCGGCATCCTCTGGAACCAGGACGAGCGGATCGCCCGGCCGCTGATCCAGACGCTCTGCCGGAACGTCGAGCACTGCATCGGCGACAACCAACCCTATACCGGCAAGACCCAGAGCGGCTACTCGATCCCCTTCCACGCCGAGCGGAACAGGCTCCCGCATGTGATGGTCGAGATCCGCCAGGACCTGATCGGCACCCGGCCCGATGCCGAGCGCTGGGCCGACATCTTCGGCGATGCGATCCAGCCGATCCTCGCCGACAAGGGTCTCTACAAGCTCTTCGACTGACTTGTCGGACGCACCCGGCGATGGGAGTATCGCCGCCACGAACAGGCGGCCGAACGCCGTCGCATTGGGAGAGGACGCTCATGAAGTCGCGTATCGCGAGCCTCGCGCTCGCGGGTCTCATCGCCGCGGCATCGCCTGCCGCCGCGCAATCGGTGCTGAAGCTGGTGCCGAACTCGGATCTCAAGCTGCTCGACCCGATCTTCACGCCGGAAGGCATCACCGTCCAGCACGGGCTGATGATCTACGAGACGCTGTTCGCCTGGGACGAAGCGCTGGCGCCGAAGCCGCAGATGGTCGGCTCGCACACCGTCTCGCCGGACAAGCTGACCTACGTCTTCACGCTCCGCGACGGCCAGGCCTTCCATGACGGCCAGAAGCTGACCGCGAAGGACGTGGTGCAGTCGCTGAACCGCTGGATGGCCCGCGACGTCATGGGGCAGAAGCTCCGCGACAACACGGCCTCGATCGAGGCGACCGACGACAAGACGGTCACGCTCAAGCTGAAGCGCGTCTATCCGTGGGTCGAGTTCTCGCTGGCCTCCGCCAGCGGAAACCCGCCGGTAATCATGCGCGAGAAGGACGCCCAGACCGATCCGGGCAAGGCGGTGACCGAGGCGGTGGGCTCCGGCCCGTTCGTGTTCTCGCAGGCCGACTGGGTTCCGGGATCGAAGGTCGTCTACAAGAAGAACGCCGCCTATGTGCCGCGCTCGGAAGCGCCGAGCGGGCTCGCCGGCGGCCGCGTGGTCAAGGTCGACCGGGTCGAGTGGCACGTGAACCCCGATCCGACCACGGCCGGCGCGGCGCTGGTCGCGGGCGAGGTCGATCTCTACGTCTCGCCGCCGCCGGACATCGTGACGGTGCTCAAGCGCTCCAAGGACGTGGTGGTCGATGCGCGCGTGCCCGACTACATGGGCGTGCTGCGCATGAACCACACCTTCCCGCCCTTCAACAACGTGAAGGCGCGCCAGGCGCTCGCGCTGATGATCGACCAGAAGGACTACATCACGGCCGCTTTCGGCGGCACCGGCAAGGAATGCTTCTCGATCTTCACCTGCTCCGGCCCGTTCCAGTCGAACGCGGGCGCGGCACCGTTCTCGAAGCCCGACATCGCCAGGGCGAAGGCGCTGCTGGCCGAGGCTGGGTACAAGGGCGAGAAGATCATCCTGATCGGCGCCGGCGACCAGGCCGTGCACAACTCGATCGCCCACATCACCGCCGACAAGATGAAGGCGATCGGCCTCAACGTCGACCTGCAATGGACCGACGTCGCCTCGATGGCCGCGCGCCGCTCGAAGCGCGAGGCGCCCGATGCCGGCGGCTGGCACATCTTCCAGACTGTGCTGGATACTGCGACTCTCGGCTCGCCGATGACCAACTATGCCAGCAACACCACCTGCGGCGGCCGCAACTGGCCGGGCTGGCCCTGCGACGACGAGCTCGAGAAGCTGCGCGACGCCTTCATCTTTGCGCCCGACGAGGCGAGCCGGAAGATGGCGCTCGACGCGCTGCACACGCGCATCTGGGAGACGATCCCCTACCTCAACACCGGGCAGTACCAGCGCCCGAGCGCGTGGCGCACGAATGTCACCGGCATGCTGAAGGGCGCGACGACGGTGTTCTGGAACATCGAGAA
>JAEULB010000182.1 GCA_016792585.1 Rhodospirillaceae bacterium | reverse complement strand
CAAGGACATCGAGTACCAGGACGCCACGCTCGAGATGTGGGGCATCCCGGTCGCCTACTTCCCGACGCTGACCCATGCCGATCCATCCGTGCGCCAGCGCTCCGGACTGCTCGCGCCCAAGCTCGGCCGTTCGGGCGACGTCGGCGTCATCGTCGGCGTTCCCTACTACTGGGCGATCAGCCCGAGCCAGGACCTGACGGTCGAGCCGATCATGTATTCCTCGGACGGCGGCCTCGTCGCCACAGAGTACCGGCAGCGCTTCGCCAAGGGGCGGCTCTCCGTCGCCAGCAGCCTCGGCTACCTCGACCAGCGCGAAGGCAACGCCAAGACCGGCGAGCAGACCGTCAAAGGCCATATCGACGCGAGCACGCGCTTCGACCTGACCGACGTGTGGCGCAGCGGCGCCGACCTCAGGCGTTCGTCCGACCGGCTCTACCTCAAGCGCTACAAGCTCGGCGATCCCGAGGTGCTGACCAGCCGCGCCTTCGCCGAGGGCTTCCACGGCCGCGACTACATGTCGTTGAACGCCTATTCGTTCCAGGGGCTCCGGGCGACCGACATCCGCGAGCAGTCGCCGCTGCTGGCGCCTTACACCTATTACTCCTATGTCGGCGAGCCGGGACGCCATGGCGGGCGCTTCTCGGTCGACGCCAGCGCCATGTCGCTGACCCGCGACGTCGGCGCCGACTCCAACCGGCTGGCGATGACCAGCGGCTGGACGCTGCCCTACACCTCGCCGGCCGGCGAGATCTTCACCCTCCAGACGCTGCTTTACACCGACGGCTACTGGACCGCGGACGTCCCCGACCCGACCGCTCCGACCCGCTTCTTCGAAGACGGCTTCACCGGCCGCATCGTCCCGCAGATGCGGCTCGAATGGCGCTACCCATGGGTCCGCCGCGACGGCGGCGTCAGGACCGTCATCGAGCCGATCGTCGACGCAGTGGTAAGCCCGGTCGGCGGCAACCCGTCACGGATCCCGAACGAGGACTCGCAGGTCTTCGAGCTCGACGAGACCAACCTGTTCCAGGCGAACCGCTTCGGCGGCTTCGACCGGGTCTCGAGCGGCCAGCGCATCGACTACGGGATCAAGGTCGGCTTCTACGGCGACGCCGGGCGCAGCGTGACCGGCCTGTTCGGCCAGAGCTACGCCTTCCAGCGCGACTCGGCCTATGCGCTGGGATCAGGCGTCAACGAGAGCTGGTCCGACTACGTCGGCCGCATCACCGTCTCGCCCGGGCCCTACCTCGACCTGATCTATCGCTTCAGGCTGGACGAGGACAATTTCGCGCTCCGGCGCAACGAGGTCGGCCTTTCCGCCGGACCGTCGCGGCTCCGCGTCGACAGCTACTACCTGCAGGTGGCGTCGCGGCCGGACGTACCGCAGATCGGGCAGCGGCGCGAGCTGGCAACGGTGGTCACCGCCAAGCTCACCGAGTTCTGGTCGGCGCAGACGCGCCTGGTCCGCGACCTCGGCGCCTCCCAGGACAAGAACCGGCTCGCCGGCGTCACCTTCAATTATGGCGACGAGTGCTTCGCCTTCGCCTTCGACATTACCCGGCGCTATACCACCGACGGTTCGCTGAAGCCGGACACCACAGCCTTCGTCCGGCTGGTGTTCAAGAATCTGGGCCAGGTCGAGGCGCGCGGGCTCGGTTTCTGAGCCTCGCCTTGCCTCCCCCAACCTTGCCTCCCGAGGCTGCAAGCGGTAGGTGTCAGCGCATGATGCTGGTCCGTCTCGCCCTTCTTGCCATCCTTGCCCTGGCTCCCGCGGCCATGGCTCAGGACGCCATGCGGATTGCCGCGATCGTCAACGACGAGGCGATCTCGTTCCGCGATCTCGATGCCCGCATCCACCTTGTCCTGGTCTCGACCAACGTCGCCAACACGCCGGAGAACCGCCGCCGCGCCGCGCCGCAGGTGCTGCGCGCGCTGATCGACGAGCGCCTTCAGATCCAGGAAGGCAAGCGGCTCAACCTCGATGCGAGCGAGACCGAGATCAACGATGCGTTCCGGCGCATCGAGACCGATGCCAAGCTGCCGTCCGGCGGCATCGAGGCCGAGATCCAGCAGGCCGGCATCCATCGTCCGTCGTTCGTCGACCAGATCCGCGCCAGCCTGGTCTGGCAGAAGCTGATCCGCCGCCAGGTCGCCCCGCAGATCCAGGTGGGTGACGACGAGGTCGAGGAGATCTACGCCAGCATCCTGCGGACGAAGGATCTGCCCGAACTTCGGATCGCCGAGATCCAGCTCGGCATCGACCGGCCGGATCGCGAGGGCGAGGTCCGACGCTTCGCCGAGCAGCTGATCGAACAGGCCCGCGGCGGCGCCGATTTCGCCGCCCTCGCCCGCCAGTTCTCGGAAGGCGCCACAGCGTCGTCCGGCGGCGAGATCGGCTGGGTGCTTCCCAACCAGATCGACGACGCGATCGAGCGTGAGATCGCGAAGGCGGAGCCAGGCAGCATCGTCGGGCCGATCCGCACGGTCTCCGGCTTCAGCATTATGAAGCTGACGGAGCGGCGCCTGATGCAGGCGCCGAACGCCGACGACGTCGTCGTCAATCTGCGCCAGGCGCTGTTCCCGGTGGCGGGCGACGAGAATGCCGCGCGCCAGAAGGCCGCTGCCATGGCTCAGGCCAAGGCCTGCCCCGATTTCGAGAAGCTCGCCGAGGAGGCGGGCGCCTTGCGTCCCTACAGTCTCGGCCGCCTCAAGGTCAGCGACCTGAACGCGGCACTGAAGCCGATGATTGCGCCGATCGAAGCGGGCAAGATGAGCGAGCCGACGAGGATCAGCGACGTGGTGGTCGTCTTCATGGTCTGCGACAAGACCGAGCCGGCCGTGGCGGGCGTTCCCAAGCGCGAGGAGATCCGCGAGCAGCTCTTCCGCAGCAAGCTCTCGATCGTCTCGCGCCGCTATCTTCGCGACCTCCGCCGCGCCGCCTACCTGGACTTCCGTACGTGACATCGGCCCTGGCGCTGACCATGGGAGAGCCTGCTGGGATCGGGGGCGAGATCGCGATGATGGCGTGGTCGAAGCGAGCCGACGGCATCCCGCCCTTCTTCCTGCTCGACGATCCCGACCGGCTTAAAGCACTTGCGGACAGGATCGGTCTCCCGACGCCGATCGCCACGATTGCGTCACCCGAAGAGGCCGCCGGCCGCTTTGGCGACACGTTGCCGGTGCTGCCGGTCAAGCTGGCGAAAGCCGCCGTGCCCGGCACACTCGATCCGGCCAATGCCGGCGCGGTGCTCGAAGCCATCCGTCGTGCGGTCGATCTCGTGCGTTCGGGCCATGCCCGGGCGGTGGTCACCAACCCGATCCACAAGCATGTGCTCTATCAGGCGGGCTTCAACCATCCCGGCCATACCGAGTATCTCGCCGAGCTCGCCAGCGACCACGGCCGAACGCCGACGCCCGTCATGATGCTGGCCTGCCCCGAGCTCAAGGTCGTGCCGGTTACGATCCATCTGCCACTGAAACGCGCCGTCGCCGACCTGACCTCCGAGATGATCGTCGAGACCGGCGAGATCCTCGCGCGCGACCTTCAGCGCCGCTTCGGCAAGGCAAAGCCCAGGATCGCGGTCGCCGGGCTCAATCCGCATGCCGGCGAAGGCGGCGCGCTCGGCAAGGAGGACGACGAGATCGTCCGTCCGGCGATCGAGGCGCTGAAGAAGCTCGGCATCGACGCGACCGGCCCCTGGGCGCCGGACTCGATGTTCCATGCGGACGCGCGCGCCACCTACGACGCGGCCCTCTGCATGTACCACGACCAGGCGCTGATCCCGATCAAGACGCTCGACTTCCACGGCGGCGTCAACGTCACGCTTGGCCTGCCGTTCATTCGCACATCGCCTGACCACGGCACGGCGCTCGACATCGCCGGGTCGGGCAAGGCCAACCCGGCGAGCCTGATCGCGGCGCTGAAGCTCGCCGACAAGATGGCGGAGAGCAGCGCTGGGCCGGCTTGAGGCGCTGCCGCCGTTAAGCGACGTCATCCGCCGGCACGGCCTCCAGGCGGTCAAGGCCCTCGGCCAGAACTTCCTGCTCGACCTCAACCTGACCGGCAAGATCGCGCGGTCATCAGGCGATCTGACGCAGGGCACGACGATCGAGATCGGGCCTGGCCCCGGCGGGCTCACCCGCGCGCTCCTGCTTGCCGGCGCCACGAAGGTCGTCGCGATCGAGCGTGACCGCCGCGCGCTTCCGGCACTGGCCGAGATCGCCGACGCAGCCGAAGGACGGCTCGACGTGATCGAAGGCGACGCGCTGGAGATCGACGCGACGGCGCTCGGGAGCGCGCCTCGGCGGATCGTCGCCAACCTCCCCTACAACATCGCGACGCCGCTTCTCTTCGCCTGGCTCGCGAAGTTGAAGGACTTCGAGAGCCTGACCCTGATGTTCCAGAAGGAGGTCGCCGAGCGCATCACCGCGCAGCCGAACACCAAGGCCTATGGCCGGCTCGCGGTGATGACCCAGTGGCTCGGCGAGGCGAAGCGCCTGTTCGACATCCCGGCACGTGCCTTCACGCCGCCGCCGAAGGTGACGTCCTCGGTGGTGCGGATCACGCCGCGCGCGACGCCGGAACCGGCCGACGCCAAGACGATGGAACGCGTGGTCGCGACCGCGTTCAACCAGCGCCGCAAGATGCTGCGCCAGGCGCTCAAGCCGCTCGGCGATGCCGAGGCCATGCTGGCGAAGGCCGGGATCGATCCGACGCGTCGTGCGGAGACCTTGAGCGTCGCGGAATTCGCGGCGCTCGCCCGCGCCGTTCAATAGCCCTGCTGGAGGCCCTTGACGAAGTTCGGCAGGCCGATCTGGCGCTGCCGGCGCATGCGCTCGGCGGTCAGGATCGAGTGGACCTCGGCGACGCTCTTCTCGAAGTCGTGGTTGACGACGATGTAGTCGTACTCCGGCCAATGGCTCATCTCGTCGGAAGCCTTGCTCATGCGCTTGGCGACGATCGCCGGCGTGTCCTGCGCCCGGCTCTTGAGGCGGCGTTCCAGCTCGCCGGTCGAGGGCGGCAGGATGAAGACGCTGACCAGGTCCTCGCGCGCGGCATCCCGGAGCTGCTGGGTTCCCTGCCAGTCGATGTCGAACAGGACGTCGCGGCCCCTGGCCAGCTGCTCCTCGACCGGCTTCTTCGGCGTGCCGTAGTAGTTGTCGAAGACCTTGGCGTGCTCCAGGAGCTCGCGGCGGTTGACCATCAGGTCGAACTCGGTGCGGTCGATGAAGTGGTAGTCGCGCCCGGCGACCTCGCCCGGACGCTTCTTCCGCGTAGTGACCGAGACCGACATCGTGATCGCCTCGTCGAGCTCGAGCAGCTTGCGCGCGATCGAGGTCTTGCCGGCGCCGGACGGCGAGGAGAGGACCAGCATCAACCCGCGACGCGAGACTCCGTTCTGGCTCATGCGCTCATTCCACGTTCTGGATCTGCTCGCGGAACTGGTCGATCACCGACTTGAGCGCGATGCCGATGCGGGTCAGCGACACGTCCTGCGACTTCGAGCAGACCGTGTTGGACTCGCGGTTGAATTCCTGCGAGAGGAAGTCGAGCCTCCGGCCGATCGCGCCGCCCTCGTTCAGCATGTCGCGAGCCTGGCCGATATGCGCGGCAAGACGATCCAGCTCCTCGCGCACGTCGCCTTTGGCGGCGAGCAGCGCCAGCTCCTGGGCGAGGCGTTCCTCCGACAGAGCCGGCACCGCGTCCACGAGCTCGCTTATCTGCTGGCGGATCCGTTCCTTGACCGCCTCCGGGCGGAGCACGGCGGCACCCGCCGCCTCGGCGGTCAGGCGCTCGATCTCGTCGATCTGGCTCAGCAGGACCGACTTCAGGCGGGCCCCCTCCTCGGCCCGGGCACCGATCAGCCGCTTCAGCGCCTGGGAGAATCCGGCGAGCAGCGCCTTCTCGACCTTCTCGTCGATCGCATCGGCGAGGCCACCGCGGTCGAGCACGCCCGGAATCTGCAATAGAGCTTCGATCCTGGGCGGAGCGCGGTCGACGCGCCCCATCAGGTCGGTATGCAGCGCCAGCACCTGGTCGAGCACGGCGCGATCGACGGTGAAAGGCGGGGCGCCGGCGGCCTTCGAGAGCGTCAGCGTCACCGAGACGTTGCCGCGCTTCAGCTGCTTTCCCGTTTCGGCGCGCACGACCGGGTCCAGGCGGTCGAGGCCGGACGGCAGGCGACAGCGGACGTCGAGGCCGCGTCCGTTGACGCTCCGCGCCTCCCAGATCCACGAGAGTCCGCTGGTCTCGCCCTCGGTACGGGCGAAGCCGGTCATGCTGGCGATGGTCACGTCTGACAGGTCCCCCGTTACGCGGGCGGACTATAACCGCGGCCCAGTTCCTAGCCTATAGCCGGCGCTCGCCTATACTCGGCGCATGACGGAACCGACCTCGATCCTGATCACCGGCGCGTCCAGCGGCCTCGGCGCGGCGCTGGCCGACGCCTACGCGGCGCCCGGCGTGCATCTGGCGCTCGGAGGGCGCGACCAGGGGCGGCTCGATGCGGTCGCCAGGATCTGCCGCGCCGCCGGTGCCAACGTGGAGGTGACGGCGCTCGATATCTGCGAGCGTGCGGCGGTCGCCGACTGGGTGGCCGCCAGCGATGCGCGCCGGCCGCTCGACATGGTGATCGCCAATGCCGGCGTCTCCGGCGGCACCGGCAGCGGGCGCGAGACGCCCGAGCAGGTACGACGCATCTTCGAGATCAATGTCGACGGCGTTCTGAACACGGTCCTGCCCGCGGTGCCGCTCATGGTCGAGCGCCGGCGCGGCCAGATCGCGCTGATGGCCTCGCTCGCTGGATATCGCGGACTGCCGGGCGCGCCTGCCTATTGCGCCAGCAAGGCGGCGGTGAAGGTGTTCGGCGAAGGGCTCCGCGGCGAACTCGCGGGCAAGGGCGTCGGTGTCAGCGTGATCTGCCCGGGCTATGTCGATACGCCGATGACCCAGCGCAACCGCTTCCCGATGCCGTTCCTGATGGACGCGCCGAAGGCGGCGCGGCTGATCAAGCGAAAGCTCGGGGGGAACAAGGCACGGATCGCCTTTCCCTGGCCGATGGCGGCGGCGGTGTGGCTGCTCCAGGCGATGCCGCCCGGCGCGATCGACCGGCTGCTGGCGCGGCTGCCGCGAAAGGGCTGAGCGTCAGTTCCTGGACTGGCCGCGACGCTCGCGGTCGCGCTCGCGCTCGGCAAGGCGCCCGCGGAACGCCTTCCGCTCCTCCGGCGTCAGCTGCGCGCTCGCCTCGATCATCGCCGCCTGCATGGTCGCCGACATCGCGTCGGCCCGGCGGCGTGCCTCGGCGAAGGCGGCGTCGACCTTGGGCCGGTCGAACGGCTCGGCGGCCAGCGCCTGCATCGCTTCGCCGCGGGCCCGGCGATATTCACGGTTCTGCTCGCGGATCTGGTCGCGTCGGGACTCGATCACCGCCCTGACTTTGGTGCGGCCGGACTCGGGAAGCCCCTGGGCGATGCGACCGATCGGGCCGGTCATGGTCCGCTCCGCGCGCCACTGCTGCTCGCGCCAGTAACGGACGCCGACGACGCCGGCGAGGAACAGGTTGAGCGCGAGCGAGGCGATCAGCACCCAGCCGACCCAGCGGCCTTCGAGACGTGCGATCACAGGACGTCTCCCTCGATCGCGTCGCCGGCGAAGTAGAGCGTGTCGAAGCCGGGATCGAGGGCGGTCGCGAGACCTTCGGATCCGTCGAGAGCCCAGCCGACCCAAAGCCCGAGGCAAGCGGCGGCCGCCAGCGTCGCCAGACGCAGCCAGGTCCAGCTGAAGACCGGTCCCTTGCGGACCGCCTTTGCCATGATCGCATGCAGGACCGCCGATCGGGCCGGCCCGACCTGCCAGGCATCGAGCACGCGGCCGAGCCGGCGTTCCTCGGTCGGCGAGAGTTCGTTTTCAGGCGTCATGACCATCCTCCACGAGATCCGCCATCAGCGGCTGAAGACGTTCGCGCAAGTGCCGCTTGGCGCGGATCAGAAGCGATTCCAGCGCGCCGACGGTGATCCCCATCACCTCGGCCGCCTCGATATTGCCGAGCCCCTCGTAGTGGCAGAGCGTCAGCGCGGTGCGCTGGCGTTCCGGAAGCTCTCCCACCGCGCCCCTGACCGACCTGGCGACCTCCGCCTGATGCAGGGTGCGGAACGCGTTCGGCCGCTCGTCCTCCGGCTCGGCCACGTCCTCGATCGGCGCGGTCCGGGGCTTGCGCAGACGGTCGATCGCGGCGTTCACCACGACTCGGTAGAGCCAGGTCGTGAATCGTCCGCCTTCCGGCCGCCAGCGGTCGGCGTGCTGCCAAACTCTGAGAAAGGCGTCCTGGGCCACGTCCTCTGCCTCGCCACGGTCGCCCAGCAGGCGCTGGGCGGTCCTGACGGCACGGTCGAGATGCCGGGAAACCAGGGTGCCGAAGGCCACCCGGTCGCCATCGGCGATCCGCGCCATCAAAGCCTCGTCGGCCGTTTCGTCCATCGCACGACTCAACGCCGGCCGACCTCCTGAGGTTGGAACGGGCTACCGCGCAACTTCCTGCGCCTGCCTATTCCGAATGGCCGTAGAGGGTTCCCGGCGAGATTAGAACCTTTTGGATTTCGACCCATTTGCCGTCCCGCCAAGCCCGGAACAGGCAGGATCGCCGCCCCGTATGGCAGCACACGCCGGTCTGATCGACCTTGAGCAGCAGCATGTCGCCGTCGCAGTCGACGCGAAGCTCGACCAGGCGCTGGACCTGTCCCGAACTCTCGCCCTTCCGCCACAGCTTCTGGCGCGAGCGCGACCAGTAGCAGACCTGCCCGGTCGCCAGCGTCTCGGCGATCGAATCCCGGTTCATCCAGGCGAGCATCAGCACCTCGCCCGTATCGAACTGCTGGGCGACCGCGGGCACGAGGCCGCGCTCGTCGAAGGTCAGGACCGCTTCGACCTCGGGCGAAAGAACGGGCGCGGTCGTGCTCACGCCGCCTTCGCTACCTGCGTCAGCTTCGAGAGGCCGGCCTGGAGATCGGCGATCAGGTCGTCGGCATCCTCGAGCCCGATGTGAAGGCGGATCAGCGCGCCCTTCTCGGTCCACGGCACCGCCGAACGGTGCAGCACGTTCGAGACCGGCAGCGCCAGGCTCTCGTAGCCGCCCCACGAGGCGCCCATGCGGAAGATCTTGAGCGTATCGAGGAACGCATCGACCGCCGCCTTCGGCCGCTCCTTCAGGAGCACCGAGAAGAGGCCGGAGGCGCCGGTGAAGTCACGCTTCCACAGCTTGTGGCCGGGAAAGCTCTCAAGGGCCGGGCACAGCACGCGCGCGACCTCCGGCTGGCTTTCGAGCCAGTTCGCGACCTTGATCGCGTTCTCCTGATGCTGCCTCAGGCGCACATGCATCGTGCGAAGGCCGCGAAGTCCCAGGTACACGTCGTCGGGACCGACCGAGTAGCCCAGCGCCTTGAAGCCGGCCTCGACCGCCGGCAGGTTCGCGGCATTGGCGGTGACGGTGCCGAGCATCGCATCCGAGTGGCCGACGATGTACTTGGTCGCCGCCTGGATCGAGACGTCGACGCCGTGCTTGAAGGCGTTGAAGAACATGCCGCCCGACCAGGTGTTGTCCATCAGGACGACGCACCCCTTCTTGTGGGCCTCCTCGGCGATCGCCGGGATGTCCTGGATCTCGAAGGTGCCGGTGCCCGGAGACTCCGTGTAGACGATCTTGGTGTTCGGGCGGATCAGGTCGCGGATGCCGCCGCCGATCAGCGGATCGTAGTAGGTCGTCTCGATCCCCATGTTCTTGAGGAAGTTGTCGCAGAGCCGCCGGTTCGGGAAATAGGCGGAGTCGACCATCAGGATGTGATCGCCCGTCTTCACGAAGGCGAGGATCGCGCCGACCACAGCAGCGAAGCCGGACGGGAACGCGATGCAACCCGCACCGCCCTCGACCGCCGCCACTGCTTCGCCGAACGCTCGGTGCGTCGGCGTGCCGTAGCGGCCGTAGATGTAGCCTTTGAAGTCCGGCTTGTGCGCCTCGTCCCAGGCCGCGACGCTGGGGAAAGTGATCGTGGAAGCGTGATAGACGGGCGGATTGACGATGCCGTGGTTCGCCTCGGGATCGAGGCCCGCATGCGTGATGATCGTATCGGGCCTGAAGGTTCCCTTGAGTGCCATTGTCGCTTCCCGAGGCTTGCCGCAAAAACGCGTGCGCCATCGTGACGGCACCGGCCCTCCGCACGCAAGGGGAAGGAAGCGGTTGCGGTGGGGCCTAGCGAATTGTAATCATTGAAACCATACGAGGCCCTAAGGCCCCTGGGAGGCGGAACCGCATATGACTGCTCAGCCGCAGCGCAAGCTATCGACCGACGTCGTCATCCAGATGACCGGCGTCCACAAGTGGTACGGGGACTTCCATGTCCTCAAGGACATAAATCTCTCCGTCCATCGCGGCGAGCGCATCGTGGTCTGCGGGCCTTCGGGCTCCGGCAAGTCGACGATGATCCGCTGCATCAATCGCCTCGAAGAGCACCAGAAGGGCCAGATCGTCGTCGACGGCATCGAGCTCAGCCAGGACGTCAAGAACATCGACCTGGTCCGGCGCGAGGTCGGCATGGTGTTCCAGCAGTTCAACCTGTTCCCGCACCTGACCGTGCTCGAGAACCTGACCTTGGCGCCGATCTGGGTGCGCAAGATGCCGAAGGCGGAAGCCGAGGCGAACGCGATGAAGTACCTGCAGCGCGTGCGCATCCCCGAGCAGGCGCAGAAGTATCCGGGCCAGCTCTCCGGCGGTCAGCAGCAGCGCGTCGCGATCGCACGCTCGCTCTGCATGCAGCCGAAGATCATGCTGTTCGACGAGCCCACGTCCGCCCTCGATCCGGAAATGATCAAGGAGGTGCTGGACGTGATGGTCGGTCTCGCCGAGGACGGCATGACGATGATCTGCGTCACGCACGAGATGGGCTTCGCCCGCACCGTCGCCGACCGCATGATCTTCATGGACTACGGCGAGATCGTCGAGCAGGCGCCGCCCGAGGAGTTCTTCCAGAACCCGAAGTCCGACCGCACCAAGCTGTTCCTCTCCCAGATCCTGAAGCACTAGCGGCGGTTCCGTGCGTCGCCTTGCCCCCTCCCCGGCTCCCCGGGGGGGATGGTAAGAGACGGCCATGACCTCCCGCCTGCCGTTCGTCGATCTCCAGGCCCAGCGCCGGCGCATCGGACCTCGTCTCGACGAGGCGCTGGCCCGCGTGCTGGCCCATGGCCAGTTCATCCTCGGTCCCGAGGTACGCGAGCTGGAATCCAAGCTCGCCGCCTTCTCCGGCGCGAAGCACTGCATCAGCTGCGCCAACGGTACCGACGCCCTGCTGCTGCCGCTGATGGCCTGGGGCGTCGGGCCGGGCGACGCGGTGCTGGTCCCCTCGTTCACCTTCGTCGCATCGGCCGAGGTCGTGGTGCTGGCCGGCGCCACGCCGGTCTTCGTCGATGTCGACCGCACGAGCTTCAACGTCACCGCCGAGAGCCTCGAGCTCGGCGTGCGCGCCGCGCGCGAGGCGGGCCTCGCGCCGAAAGTCGCGATGCCGGTCGACCTGTTCGGGCAGCCGGCGGACTTCGCACGGCTCGAAGCGGTCTGTCGCAAGCACAATCTGAAGATTCTTTCGGACGCGGCGCAGAGCTACGGCGGCGCCCAGGGCAACCGCCGCGTCGGCTCGCTGGCGCCGGTGACGTCGACCAGCTTCTTTCCCTCGAAGCCGCTCGGCGCCTATGGCGACGGTGGCGCCATCTTCACCGACGATACGGACATCGATGCGCTTCTGCGCAGCATCCGCATGCACGGCCAGGGCATCGACAAGTATCACAACGTCCGCATCGGCCTTAATTCGCGGCTGGATACGATGCAGGCGGCCGTGCTGCTGGAGAAGCTGGCGATCCTCGAAGACGAGATCGCCGCGCGCAATCGCATCGCGAGGCGCTACTCGGACGCGCTGGCCGACGTCTGCGAGGTGCCCGAGATCGCCGCCGGCAACATCTCCGCCTGGGCCCAGTACACGATCCTGATCGAGGAACGCGAGCGGGTCGCGAAGGCGCTTGATGCAGCCGGCATCCCGACCGCCATCTATTACCCGATCCCGGTCCATCGCCAGGACGGCTACCGCCACTTCCCCGCCGCCAAGGGCGGGCTTCCGGTCTCGGAAGAGCTGGCGGGACTGGTCCTGAGCCTGCCGATGCACCCATACCTGGAGCCGGCCGACCAGGACCGGGTGATCGCGGCCGTCAGGCAGGCCGCAGCGGACTAGGAAAAAGCGGGCTCCTTGGGGAACCATACGGGAGTACCGCTGTTACAGGGCACGGAGGTCCCCGCTCCATGCTCAAACGTTCCCTCGCCGTTCCCGCCGTTGCCGCTCTCCTGACGATCCCCGCCCTTCCGGCACTCGCCGTCGAGGCCGCGGTCCATCCGTTCTGCATCCAGCAGATGGTGCGGATGGGCGACGTGCATTTCGAGACCGAGACCGAGCAGCCGCTCCCGATCAAGCTCTGCAACCAGCACTATCGGAAGGCGCCGATCGAGATCAGAGGCGACTACTACGTCGCCGAGGTCAAAGGCGTCTATGCCAACGCCTTCAAGGGTGCGAAGCAGACCAAGGTGCCGTTCTACAGGTACCGGATCGCCGGATATCACCGGTCGGTCGTGATCGTCGACCTGGCGGAGGGCGTCGGCGGCGCCGGCGTCTACTCGGCGATCGCGCTGGTCACCGGCTGGCCGGTGACGGAGTCCCAGAGCAAGGACACCCGCGACGTGGGCGGCGGCCTGAACCTGGTCGGCGTGCTCGAACGCGGCGACCGCTGCAATGGCGGCATCGCCGAGGCGAAGATGACCGGCACGTCGACGCTGGCACTCGGCGAGAAGATCACGCCCTACGATCTCTTCGTCTATCGCGCGGTTCGCGCGCTCCGCCGCGACAAGAACAAGGTCAAGTACGAGGCGGTCGAGAACGAGGCGATCGAGCCGATCTCGCCGAGGCTGATGGAACTCGAGCCCTATCGCGACCTCGATACGGCGGCGACCAGCTGCATCGGCACCGCGACGACCGAGTACGATCTCGACAGCGGCACCTCGAAGCTGGTCTCGATCACGCTGACCGGCCTCGGCGATCCCAAGCTGGTCGCGAAGCACAAGTATCAGGCGTGCTTCAACAAGGTGGTGAAGGCGGCCGTGCCGTCGTTCCCGAAGACGTTCGAGCCCGACGAGGTCCGCGCCCTCTCGAAGACCTTCGAGAGCCAGTGCCTCGCCGACAAGTCCTAGGGCTGCCTCGCCCGCTCAGCGCCCCCTGAAGACAGGCTTGGCCTTGGCGAGGAAGGCGTCGCGGCCGGCGCGATAGTCCTCCGTGCCGAAGCAGGCGAAGCCCTCGGCCGCTTCGTCCTCCGTCAACGGCCGATCCTCATTGAGGCGTCGCGCGAATTTCTTGTGCCACCGGTTGACCAGCGGCGCGCCATCGGCGATCCGCCGCGCGGCCGCGTATCCTTCCTCGTCGACCCTGTCGTCGGCGACGACCCGGTTGACCAGGCGCTTCTGCAAGGCCTCCGCGGCATCGAACACGCGCGCCTCGTAGAGGATCTCGAGTGCCACCGACTCCCCGCAGAGACGGATCAGCGCCTCGATCTCCGGGTACGCCATCACCAAGCCGAGCCGGTTGATCGGCACGCCGAAGCGCGACGAGGCTCCGCAGATCCGCATGTCACACATCAGCGCGATTTCGAGCCCGCCGCCGACGCAGATGCCCTTGATCACCGCCAAGGTCGGATGCCGGCAGGTTGCCACCGCCCCCATCGTCTCGTGCATCGCGTGACCGTAGACGGTGGCCTGGGCCACGTCGGCCCGCTCCGTGGAAAACTCGGCGATGTCGGCGCCGGGCGAGAAGGCTCGGTCGCCCGATCCGGTCAGCACGACGCAGCCGACGTCGTCATCGCGGTCGAGAGCGGCCATCGCCTCCCCGATCCCCTGCCACATCGCCTTGTTCAGCGCGTTCAGCTTCTCCGGCCGGTTCAGCCGGACGGTGGCGATTCGGTCCTTCTTTTCGACCTGGACGACGTCGGGCATGCGCCTCTCCCTCGGGGACGCCGACACTAGCGGAGCCGGAGGCGAAACGCGCGAAAGTCTGCTAAACGACGGGCGCTCACGAGACGGAGGGGAAGACGATGGCCGACACCGCGACCGCCCAGCTGACCGCGGACATCCTGCTGGAGATCCAGGCGGTCCATATCCGCCCCGACGAGCCCTTCACCTTCACCTCCGGGCGAAAGTCGCCGGTCTATGTCGACTGCCGGAAGATCATCTCGTTCCCGCGCGCCCGCTCGACGCTGATGAACATGGCGATCAGCACGATCTGCCGCGAGGCCGGCCACGAGGCCTTCGACGTCGTCGCCGGCGGCGAGACCGCCGGTATCCCCTTCGCCGCCTGGGTCTCCGAGCGCCTGGCGCTGCCGATGACCTACGTCCGCAAGAAGCCGAAGGGCTTCGGGCGGAACGCGCAGATCGAAGGCGATTTCAAGGACGGCGCCCGCTTCCTGCTGGTCGAGGACCTGGCGTCGGAGGGCGGCTCCAAGCATGTCTTCCTCGACGCGATCGAGGCGGCCGGCGCCGTCTGCAAGCACATCTTCGTCGTCTTCAACTACGGCACCTTCCCCGAGGGGATGGCGTCGCTCGAGAAGCGTGGCGTGAAGCTGCATTCGCTCGCGACATGGGCCGACGTGCTCGTCGCCGCCGAGCGCAAGGGCTACACCACGGAGCAGCTCGACCAGGTCCGCACCTTCCTCGCCGATCCTGACGGCTGGGCCGCCAAGCAGAAGAGCGCCTGATGCCCAAGTTCGCCGCCAACCTCTCGACCATGTTCCGCGAGCACGACTGGCTCGCGCGCCCGATGGCCGCCAAGCGCTGCGGCTTCGACGCGGTCGAGATCCAGTCGCCCTACGAGGTCGAGCTCGACGCCTGGGTCCGCGCCAAGAAGGAGGCAGAGGTCGAGTGGCTGATGATCAACCTGCCGTCCGGCAAGCCGGGCGAGCGCGGCATGGCCTGCCTCCCCGGACGCGAAGCCGACTTCCGCGCCGGCGTCGCCGAGTGCCGCCGCTACGGCGAGGCGCTCGGCATTGCCCAGGTCAACATGCCCGCCGGCGTGCCGCCGAAGGACGCCGAGCGCGCCCGCATCGAGGACACGCTGGTCGCGAACTACCGCTACGCCGCCGAGGAACTGGGCAAGGCCGGGATCAAGGCGCTGGTCGAACCGCTCAACAACCGCGACGTCCCCGGCACCTACGTCACGCGGGCGGACCAGGCGCTCGACCTGATCGATCGTGCCGGTCATCCCAATCTCGGCCTGCTGCATGATCTTTACCACGCCCAGATCATGGTCGGGGACCTGCTCCCGAACCTGGAGGCGCTGATGCCGCGCATCGGCCACATCCAGTTCGCCGATCCGCCCAAGCGGACCGAGCCAGGCACCGGCGAGCTCAACTGGGCCGTCCTGTTCGCGACGATCGACCGACTGGGATACCGCGGCTGGGTTTCGGCCGAGTATTTTCCGACCGGAAAGACCGCCGACAGCCTCACGTGGATGCGTTGACGCCAAGCTAGCGCAACCCTTCCGCCGCTGCCGCCGGACTGCCATAATCCGGCCAGCAGAAGCACTACGGGAGGTTTTCTATGCGTTATCTGGCTACAGGCATTCTTGCGGCATCGCTGGCGCTCACCGGCGCCGCCTTCGCCCAGCAGAAGGCCGGCGAGCTGACGGTCGCCATGACCCAGTTCCCGGCGACCCTCAACCCGCACATCGACTCGATGCTGGCGAAGACGATCGTGCTGCATATGACACAGCGGCCGCTCACCACCTATGACGAGAAGTGGCAGGCGATCTGCCTGCTCTGCACCGAGCTGCCGACGATCGAGAACGGCAAGGCGGTGCCGGTCGACCTGCCCGACGGCAAGAAGGGCGTGAAGGTCACCTACACGATCCATCCGAAGGCGACCTGGGGCGACGGCACCCCGGTCACGACCAAGGACGTGATGTTCACCTACGAGGTCGGCAAGAATCCCGAAACCGGCGTCGCCAACATGGAAATGTTCCGCGAGATCGTCGGGATCGAGGCGAAGGACGACAAGACCTTCACCGTGACGAAGGACAAGCTGAAGTTCACCTACAACCTGATGAACGACTTCCGCCTGATCCCGGCGCATATCGACAGCGCCAACTTCGATCCGAAGCAGGCGGCCGAATACAAGAAGAAGACCGCCTTCGATACCGCGTCGACAAATCCGGGCCTGTTCTTCGGCCCCTACAAGATCTCCGAGATCGTCACCTCGAGCCACGTCTCCTTCGAGCCGAACCCGACCTGGTTCGGCGAGGCGCCGAAGTTCAAGCGCGTCACCTTCAAGGTGATCGAGAACA
>JAEULB010000173.1 GCA_016792585.1 Rhodospirillaceae bacterium | reverse complement strand
AGCCAAAATCCTCGCTTTTTCAGGGGTGCGACCGACTGTCCGTGAGCTTGCGTTTCATGTCAAGGATCTGCTATTTCGCTTTGCGAAATCACTGGAGGGAAAATGCGCGACGACTACCTGGTAAAACCCGTGCTCAAGGCGATGCAGGTGCTCGACTGCATCTGTTCGTCTGACCAGGCGCTGTCCCTGCAGCATGTGTCGGTCGAGGTGGGATTGCCGAAGACGACGGTGTTCCGCTATCTGCGCACGCTGGTGCAGTCGGGCCTGCTCTCCTACGACCCGGAGCGCGACGTCTACGGCGTCGGCCTGAAGATCATCACCTGGGGCCGCTCCAACGCGCGTCTTCGCAATCTGCGCGACGTCTGCATCCCGCACATGCGGGCGCTGCGCGAGCGTTTCGGCGAGACGGTGAACCTGGGCGTCCTCGACGGCGCCGAGATCGTCTACATCGAGATCGCCGAGAGCCAGCATGCTCTCCGCATGCAGGCCCGCGTCGGCGGCCGCGATCCGGCCTACACGACGGCGATCGGCAAGGCGATCCTCTCGCAGATGGGCGAGGACGAGCGCCTTCGCCACATCCCGCCGAAGCTGCGCGCCCGCACCGGCCGTACGCTGCGCTCGCTGGCGCAGCTGGCGCTCGAGCTCGATCGCGCCCGCACCCAGGGCTTCGCCGAGGACAACGGCGAGAACGAGGAAGGCTCGGTCTGCGTCGGCGTGCCGATCGTCGATCCGACCGGCGCGCCGCTCGCCGGCATGTCGATCTCGGCCCCGTCGGCGCGTCTGGACGCCGGCCGCAAGGCGCAGTTCGCCTCCACGCTGCGCCGCGTCGCCGGCGAGATCGGCAACGCGATCGATGCCCCCCGCCCGAAGATGATGACGCAGCTTCGCCGCCAGGCATGAGCAGTCGGATCTGAAACGATCAAAAAGAAAGCGGTCGAGCCGCCACACGCGATCGGATATCCTCGTCGGGCGAGTTGGGTCGTTGGGAGCGAGAGCATGGCCGAAGTCGGCAGCAAGGCACCGGATTTCACCCTGAAGTCTCACGACGGGAAGGCGATCTCGTCGGCCGAGCTTCGCGGCTCGAAATGGGTCGTGATATCCGCCTACCCGCTTGCCTTCACAGGCGGCTGAACCAACCAGACGTCAGCTTTCAACCGTGCGTTGAAGCAATTCGAAGAGCGGGGGGCTCAGCTCCTCGGGTTGTCCTGCGATTCCGTTCCGGCGCTCAAGACCTGGGCGCAGAGCCTGGGCGGCATCGGCTATCCGCTTCTCTCCGACTTCTATCCCCATGGGAAGTTCAGCCAGGATCTCGGCATCTTCAATGCCGAGGGCGGCTACCCGGCGCGCTCGATCACGATCGTCGATCCTGAGGGCGTCGTTCGCGCCTTCCACACATATCCGCCGGGCACCCTGCCGCAGCCCGACGTGGTGCTGGCCGAGCTCGCCAGGCTGCAGGGCTGACGACGGGCGTCAGCCTTTCCGGCCTTCCCTGAGCGCCGCGCCGAAGGCATTGAACAAGGTCCGATTGATCGGATTGGTCTGAGGGTCGTACTCGGCGTGCCACTGGACGCCGAGCGCGAAGGCCGGCGCCTCGGCGATGCGGATCGCCTCGAAGGTACCGTCCTCCGCTGTGCCCTCGATCACGATCCGCTTTCCGGGCTCCAGGATCCCCTGCCCGTGCAGCGAGTTCACGCGGATCGTCTCGCAGCCGAGAAGCGTGGCGAAGGTGCCGCCGGATACCAGCTTCACCTCGTGGCGGTCGGCGAACACGACCTCGGGATCCGGATGGATCTCGCCGTTCTCGAGCCTCGGCATGCGGTGGTTCATGCGGCCCGGCAGCTCGCGGATCTCGGGATGCAGCGAGCCGCCGAAGGCGACGTTGAACTCCTGGAAGCCGCGGCAGATGCCGAAGACCGGCACGCCGCGCTCGACGCAGGCGCGTGTCAGCTCGAGCGCCACCGCGTCGCGGTCCTGGTCGTAGGGCTCGTGCTTCGGATGCGGCTCGACGCCGAAGCAGGTCGGATGGACGTTGGCCCTGGCGCCGGTCAGAAGGATGCCGTCGACCGCATCGAGCAGCGCGCCGATATCGGTGATGTCGGGCAGGCTCGCGAACATCAGCGGCAGCGCGTCGGCGACCTCCGCGATCGCCTTGAGATTGCGCTGGCCGACGACCTGGACATTGAACCGCTCGTTGACGAGCTGGGCGTTCCCGATCACGCCGACAACCGGTTTCGTCATATTGGCTTAAGCCGCAAGAAGCCCGGTCCTGCCGGGATCCGCGACAGTCTAGCTTCAATTCTGGGTGCAGCCAGAGGCGAAGCCGTTAGTGCCCCCACTTGCCTCCCCAGGGAAAAAACCCTAAGGTGGCATAATAATAACAACCTCAACTATTGAGGATAGACAGTCTGACGTCGCGACTGGGGGGAGCGATGAAAAAACTGACACTTATTCTTTTGTGCGCCAGCGCGATCATGTGGGGCGGAGTCGTTGCAGTCAAAGCACAGACTTTCAACGCAGTCATGGACTCTGTTCAACCGCGGCCATCGAGTACAAGTTTCTCCGCCTCCGTTGTTCGGAACGGCGCTGTCCGTTACGTGGGCAGTCGAGGGAATCCCGATCCCGGTGCCGCTGCGCGATACATGCTCGCCTCGGTCACCAAGCAGTTTACGGCAGCAGCCATCCTGGCGCTCGAAGCCGACAACAAGCTTGATCTCGACGATCCAGCATCAAGGTTCCTGACAGCCCTCCCTCACTGGAACCGAATAACCGTTAGGAACCTGCTCAATCACCAAACGACACTTCCCGATTATGTGTCGGGCATGCCGTATATGGGCGGAGCGGCTTTCCAGTCCGGCATCTCGCTCAGTGCGCTGCTGAACATCATCTCCACGGCGGCCGGCGTTCCGACCTCCCGAGCCTGTCTATCATACAGCAACAGCAACTACGCAGCGCTTACCGCCATCATTGAAGTCGCAGCCAATCAATCGTTCGGTTCGTACTTGCGTTCCAAGATTTTCCAGCCGCTTGAAATGACTCAGACCAGCTATACGGGCGGTATTCAGTCGGACGTGGCGCGTGGTCATCATGGAAACGGTGCACCGACAGGGAATTACAATACATCGTGGGCAAATGGGGCCGGCGGCATCGTGACGACGGCCCGCGACATGGCCAAATGGAATATCGCGATACTCGACGGGTTTCTGGATATCGCGCAGCGTGCCCAGGACGATGCTGTGACCGGAAACTGCCAATTCGGCGGCAATCCCTCCAGCTACGCCTATGGGTGGATCGTTGGAAGTAACGGAGTTCTCGAGCACTCTGGCGTCGTCGAAGGGTATTCGACATATAACTTCGTCGATATCCAGAGAGGTGTAGCCGTTGCCGTGCTCACCAGCTTCGCTGGGTATTCCGGCGGCATCGCGGCATTCGCTCGAACTCTCTCCCGGGCTACCACTGGCGGAAGCCCCGGGCCAACAACCGCGAGCTACTGTTGCACGGTGGTCGGAAGGTTTGGGCCAGGACCTAACCCAACCGGCCAAGCAGGGCTATCCTGTACTTGGTTCACCCCAATGACGGGTTGGATGGCAGGGCAGACTTGCCCTTGACCAAAGGTGCCGTGCGCTACACCGCCAGCTTCCGCCCGCGGAGATACTGGTTCGGCACCGAGACCTCGGCGCCGAGCGCGTCGGCGGCGCGCCAGGCCCACATCGGGTCGTTGAGGAGCGCGCGCCCGATCGCGATGGCGTCGGCATGGCCTTCGGCGAGGATCGCTTCCGCGTGCTCGGGCTTGGTGATCAGGCCGACCGCGATGGTGGGCAGGCCCGTCGCCTTCCTGATCGCGGACGCGAACGGCACCTGGTAGCCCGGCTTCAACTCCAGCTTCTGCTTCGGCGACGAGCCGCCGCCTGAGACATCGATGATGTCGACGCCGCGGGCGTTGAGCTCATGCGAGAAGGCGATCGCGTCGTCGAGCGTCCAGCCCTCGTCGCCCATGTAGTCGGTCGCCGAGAGGCGCATCGCCAGCACCCGGTCGCGCGGCCACACCGCCCTCACCGCCTCGACCACGCGGAGCGGAAAGCGCATCCGGTTCTCGCGGCTGCCGCCATACGCGTCGTTCCGCTTGTTGGAGATCGGCGACAGGAATTCGTGCATCAGGTAGCCGTGCGCGCCGTGCAGCTCGCAGACGTCGAAGCCGGCGCGGGCCGAGCGCACCGCGGCGGTGACGAATTCCTGGACGATCTGGTCCATGCCGGCTTCGTCCAGCGCCCTCGGCACCTGCCAGCCTTCGTCGAAGGCGACGGCGCTGGGGCCGACCGAGACCCAGCCCTCCGACCTGTCCGCCGGCTTCACGCCCTTCCAGGGCGGCGACATCGAGGCCTTGCGGCCGGCATGGGCGAGCTGGATGCCGACCGCGGCGGTGCCGATCTTCTTGAGGAAGCCGACAATATTCGTCAGCGCCTGCTCGTGCGCGTCGTTGTAGAGGCCGAGGCAGCCGGGCGTGATGCGGCCGACCGCACTCACATGGGTCGCTTCCAGGATGATCAGGCCGAGGCCGGAGGCGGCGTAGCGGCCGAGATGGACGGTGTGCCAGTCGGTGGCGAGGCCATCGACGGCGCTGTACTGGCACATCGGCGACAGCACGATCCGGTTGGGCAGCGTGACGGAACGGAGCGCGAGCGGCTCGAACAGATGGGGCATCGGTCTTCGGGGAGAATGAGAGATGGGGAGGCCGGGATTTTGGCTCAACTGGGCCGCCGCTGTCGAGCCGAAGGCGACGATCGCGATTCGCCGCTTTTGCCGGCCGTTCCGCCGCAAGCCGAGCAGTATCCCGGCCCGCAATGTGGATTTGTGGCGTTCGGACCGACGATGAACTAGGTTGATCCTACTACCGTCGGGGCCATGCTCGACGCGACGGGCGACATCGATCGCGCCGCAGGTCGCATCCGCGCTGCAGCACGCGGGAAGGAACGGGTCATGCGGGTCCGCGAGGACTATCGGGCGCTGAGCGGGCCGGAGAAGGCAGCGATCCTTCTGATGTCGCTCGGCGACGAGCACGCCTCCAAGATGTTCGCCCTGATGAGCGACGACGAGATCAAGGAGATCTCGCAGATCATGGCCAACCTCGGCAGCGTCTCGTCCAACCTGGTCGAGCGCCTGTTCGTCGAGTTCGCCGAGCAGCTCTCGTCGACGGGCACCGTGGTCGGCTCGATCGGATCGACCGAACGCCTGCTGATGAAGGTGATGGATGCCGACCGCGTCGGCAACATCATGGAAGAGATCCGCGGCCCTGCCGGCCGCACGATGTGGGACAAGCTCGGCAACGTCAACGAGATGGTTCTCGCGAACTATCTCAAGAACGAGTACCCGCAGACCGTCGCCGTCATCCTGTCGAAGATCAAGTCGGACCACGCCGCCAAGGTCCTGACCATGCTGCCCGAGAACTTCGCGATGGAAGTCGTGATGCGCATGCTGCGCATGGAGTCGGTGCAGAAGGACGTGCTCTCCGACGTCGAGCGCACGCTGCGCACCGAGTTCATGAGCAACCTCGCGCGCACCACCCGCCGCGATGCGCACGAGACGATGGCCGAGATCGTCAACAGCCTGGACCGCGCCACCGAAGCCCGCTTCATCAGCGCGCTGGAGGAGCGAAACAAGGACTCGGCCGAGAAGATCCGGGCGATGATGTTCACCTTCGAGGACCTGAACCGCCTCGACCCCGGCGGCGTGCAGACGCTGCTTCGGGCCGTCGACAAGTCCAAGCTGGCGCTCGCCCTCAAGGGCGCCTCCGAGGCGCTCCGCGACCTGTTCATGTCCAACATGTCCGAACGCGCCGGCAAGCTGTTCCGCGAGGACATGGCGGCGCTCGGGCCCGTCCGCCTCAAGGAAGTCGAAGAGGCCCAGATGGCGATGGTCGCGCTTGCCAAGGAGATGGCGGCGCGCGGCGAGCTCGTGCTCTCCGACAGCAAGGGCGGCGACGAGCTGGTCTATTGACCGGTCGATGATGGCTTCGAAGGGGCCGGGCCTTCAGAAGCGGGCGTGCCCCCAGAAGCGCTCGGGCGGCGCCAGCAATCCCCACCCGTCGATGCGCTCCAGCATGCGCTCGGTCTCGCGCTGGGCGGATTCCATCACCCGGATCTCGTCGACGCTCGTGACCTCGCGGCCGCGCATCAGGACGCGGCCGTCGACGACCACGGTGTCGACGTCCGCGCCGCCGGCGAAGCAGACGACGCGATAGACCGGCATGTTGAGCGGCATCAGGTGCGGCTTGAACAGGTCGATCAGCACGACATCGGCCTTCTTGCCGGCTTCGAGCGAGCCGATCTCGCGCTCGAGCCCGAGCGCGCGGGCGGCATCGATCGTCGCCATCTCCAGCACCTTGCCCTGCGGCAGGACGCGGGCGTCGCGGAAGTGGCGGCGGTGATAGTGCAGGCACTGGAACATGTGCCGGAACATGTCGGCGCTGCGGTCGGGCGCAGTACCGTCCGATCCGAGCGCGACCGTGACGCCGGCCTCGATCAGCTCCGGCACCGGGCAGCGGCCGCGCACCGACATGATCGCCGACGGATTGTGCACGATGTTCGTGGCCGTGCGCTTCGCCGCGGCGATGTCGGCCGGGGTCAGCTCGATGCAGTGGGAGAGGAAGGCGTCGGGGCCGAGCAGCCCCAGCTCCTCGGCAAACGCGATCGATCCGGCGCGATGGCCGTCCTGGGTGAAGCCGACCTTCTTCCGGCGCGAGAGGTCGCGGAAGGCGGCACCCTGCTTCCTCACGAGATCGATCTCGGCCTGCCGTTCCGGTGGCAGCTCGTGGTGGTGCACCGGGAAGGTCAGCGCGATGCGGACACGCCCGTCGGCCGAGCCGTGGCGGCGGTCGATCAGCGTCTCGCAGGTTTCCAGCTGACGCTCGAACGAGATCGGCCGCTCCTGCCAGGTGCCGTTCTCATAGGTGGCGAAGGTTTTCGGGAACGGCGGGCGGCAGGACCCGACCGCGACGACCGAGCGGATCCCGATCTCGGCGACGCCTTCGCAATGGGCCTCGCCCGACTCCGGCGCATCGACGCGCATCACGTCGTCGCCGCCGCCGAGATACGAGACGCCGGTGGTGGTGCCGGCCTTGAGCCGCTCGAGCGCCGAAAGCTGGGCCTCGGCATGCCAGAACGCCGGCGTCGATCCGACCGAGTAGATGCGCCCGACCGCCTCGTTCCAGACATCGCCGTCGCCGGCGCCCAGCGTCTTGACCAGGCCGTGGCCGGCATGGGCGTGGCAGTCGATCAGGCCCGGCATCACCGCCTTCCGCCTGGCATCGATCGTCTCGCGCGCCTTGTGCTGCTTCGCGACCTCGGCGCTCGGCCCGACCGCGACGATCCGGCTCCCCTCGATCGCGACCGCCCCGTCGTCGATGACCCGGCGCTCCGGGTCCATCGTGATGACGACGCCGCCGGTGATAAGAAGATCGGTCGTCTTCACTCCGCGACTCCGCAATAGGCGGCTGCCGCCGCAAGATAGACCTGGGCCGAGCGACGGATGCGATCGACCGAGACCCATTCGACATCGGCGTGCGCGGTGTGGTTGGAGGCGCCGTAGTAGAAGGTCGGGATGCCGGTGCCGTGGACGTAGAGGTTGGCGTCGCCGACGATCCGGCGGCCGACGACTTTCGGCCTGGCGCCGGTCACGCGCTCGGCGGCGGCGATCACCGCCTTGACCGCGGCGTCGTCGACCGGCGTCTCGAACGGCTCGCGCTCCTGCTCGATCCTGAGGTCGAAGCCGAGCTTGCCGGCCTCGGCGAAGGGTTTCGCCAGCATCTCGAGCTCGGCACGGATGTTCTCGACGGTCTTGCCCGGCATCCAGCGCCGCGTGCCGATCAGCGTGCAATGGGTCGGCGTGCGGTTGTAGAGATCGCCGGCCTCGGCGACACCGAGGTCGATGCGCTCGGGCCCCGCGAGCGGGTGACGGTCGCCTGAATCGAGCTGCTGCTGTCGGCGGTTGATCGCGCCGATCAGCTCACCCATGAAGCGGATCGGGTTCTCGCCGAACGGCGTGTTGTTGGTATGCGTGCCGCCCCTGTCGGAAGTCAGCGTGATGACGAAGTTGGCCGAGCCCATGCTCATCAGCCAGATGTCCTCCTCGCCCTCGACGATCAGGATGCGGTCGGCCTTGGTGCGGCCCGAGTTCAGATCCTCGATATAGGCCTTGGGCCCGTCCTTGGCGGCGATCGCCTCCTCGTGCCCGACCACGGCCGAGATCACCAGGTCGCCTTTCAGCTTCACGCCGGACTCGATCAGCGCCTTGGCGGCGCCGAGCACGGCCGCCATCGGCCCTTTCATGTCGGTAGTGCCGCGCCCGTAGATCAGGTCGCCCTCGCGCTTCGGCGGCCAGGCGCCATGGATCGGCACGGTATCGACATGGCCGTTCAGCGCCAGGGTCGGGCCGCCGCCGGTGCCGGGAATACGGGCATAGAGGTTGTTGCGCCCGGGCGTCACCTCGCGCACGTCGACGGCGAGCCCGAGAGAACGAAGCGCGTCCGCGTAGTACCGGCACATCTCTGCCTCGTCCATGGTGACGCTCTTGATCTCGACCATCTCGAGCGTCTTCCTCGCCATCCACTCGGCGTCCGCCCGTTCGAGAATCCTCGCCACCGACGCAGTCGACATTCCCTAGCTCTCCCCGGCAAAGCGCCTGACGACATTATAGAGAAGCTGCGACACCGGTCCCTCGAAACCATCGCGCCAGAGGCTGCCGAGGAATGTGATCGAGCCCACGGAGAAGACGGCGCCGCCCGAAGGGGTCTCGAAATGGATCATGTCGGCCCGAACCAGGCTGTCGGGCGGCTCCAGGTTGGTCGCCCGGCCCGGCGCCAGCAGGTCTTCCGGCACCAGCGCAAAGGACGGCGGATGCCTTTCGGACTGCGCGAGGATCACCGCGTTGTCTGGGGTTCCCAGCAACGGATCGACGCGGTCGAGCTCGAAGCCGGCCGCTCCCCCGGCACAAAGGCCGTAGTCGCCGATGACGTCGCCCTCGATGCCCTCGAATATCCAGGCGTGCCTGGGATCGCGCGATGCCGGGGTGCGCCGGTAGTAGGTCGCCTCGTAGGCGCCCTGGGCGGTGAAGCCGACGCCGACCAGCTGTTGCGGCGGCCGGCGGTTGCGCCGCCAGAGGCCGCCGAGCTGGCCGTCCAGCATGTGGTGGTACTCGCCCGGCTCGCACGCCCACATGCGAACACCGCCCTCGGCGCGCCGGACCTCGATCAGGTGCGGCCGTGCCGGATCGCGCCCGATCTTCCAGTAGAAGCCGTTGCCGCCGAGATAGGCGAGCCGGCCGCCCCGCGCCTTGAACGCCTCGATCGCGTCCAGCATACGCGTGGTGTGGTACTCGGGATGCGATCCGGTCAGCAGCACCTTGTAGGGGGCGAGCGCCGAAGCACCTTCGTCGTCGAGATCCTCGTCGGTGACGAGGTCGACGTCGAAACCCTTCTCCTCCAGCCAGTTCAGCAGATGATGGTCGGCGACGTAGTGGCGCACGCCGGATCCGGCCGCGTCGTTGGCCGAGACGTAGCCCGGCCGCATGTTGATGATCGGCCGCAGGCGCGAGGAGATCGCCACGCCGGCACCGTCCTCGTGCAGGTTGTAGGTCGAGCGGCCGTAGATCGGATAATCCTGCGGGAAATAGGGATAGGCGCCGAATGCCTTGACCCTGGCGCGATAGGCATCGTCGGCATTGCTGCGCGCGAAGTTGGCGTAGGCCTGGAACGTGAAGGTCGAGATCAGCACCGCGATCTTCGCGTGCGGTCCGTCGCGCCGCGGGCGCACGAAGAAGGGCAGCCAGTCCTCGCCCTTCTCGCAGACGAGGTGCAGCACGTAGCTTCCGCTCTTGAGCCCTTCGGGCACGGTGAACTCGACGTCCGGCTGCCAGCCGCAGTCGCCGAGGTCGCCCGGATGAAAATGGATCGCGGCATAGTCCGCAGGCGCATGGCGCCAGCAGGCCTCCTCGCCCGTCCATCCCGCTCCGACCATGGCACGCATCGGCGTGTTGATCAGCCGGCCATGGCAGGCCTGGGCGGCGGTGTCATGGATGACATCGGTATCGATGCCGCGCGCGAAATCCCAGGCTGCGATCCTGCCGTCGCGCGGCAGCGCCTTCGGATCCATCCAGCTCGCGACGTCACGCGCGAGGATCGCCGGGGCCTCGATCTTCCCGGAGAAGTGCCGATGCGGCGACGCGCTGTTTTCGGCCGCGATCAACACGCTGCCGCCCGTCGGCAGCACAAGGCCCGCCGCCGTTCCCTCCGCGACCACGGCCTTGCCACCGTCGAGCGGCATCTGTCCGACGCGGACATGGCCGCCGGGCACGGCGCTGGCCCAGAGGCGGTACCAGCGTCGCGGCTTCAGCGCGACGCCCGTCGCAAGCCGCGTCGATCCGCCGACGGCGATTTCGGCGCCGTTCCCGCCGATGCCGAGGACGATCCGCGTCCCCTGCCCCTCGTCGGCGAGCACCGCCTGATCCTTCGTCGGAAGCCCGGTCCAGACCAGCGCGGTCCATGTGCGCGCCCGCGCGTCACGGACCGGCGCCGGCTCCACGCGCGCATAGGAGCCGATCGCGATCGGCTGCCGGCGTCCGTCGAACTCGCGCCTGAACAGATGCGACAGATCCTCGAAGCGGCAGCCGGGCCCCTTGGGATTGGCGTCGACCGAGATCGCCCGCTCGAGCCGCACCGAGTAGCGGCCGCCGGCGGCGACGCCGACGAAGGCAGCAAGCTTCTCGCCCGGCCGGGCCGAAAGCCGGTCCAGATAGCCGGTGATCGGAAGTTCCGCGCTTTCCATCATGTGTATGATCTCGACTCTCGCCCTCTCCCGGAGTCAACCATGACCGCCTCGTCCCCGGAACGCCGCCGCCTTCGCGACCTCGGCATCACCGTCGGCCGCCTGCCCACCGGCAAGCTGAACGCCATCACCGACGTGGCCGGGGTCCGGGTGGGACATGCGACGGTCTGGCGCGACAGCCCCCGGGTCTCGCGCACCGGCGTCACCGCGATCTGGCCGTCCGACGATCCGTGGGGGAGCGAGGTCTTCGCCGGCACCTATTCCTTCAACGGCTGCGGCGAGTTCACCGGCTGGCTCTGGCTCGAGGAGTCCGGCTGCCTCACCTCGCCGATCATGATGACCGGCACGCATTCGGTCGGCGCCGTCCGCGACGCGATGATCAACATCGCCGAGGAGCGCGGCCATCCGGCGTTCTGGCACCTCGGCCTCGTCGGCGAGACCTATGACGGCTTCCTCTCGGACGCCTACGCCAACGCCGTGCAGAAGGACGAGGTCGCGGCCGCGCTCGATGCCGCAACGGCGGACCTCCCGGACGAAGGCTGCGTCGGCGGCGGCACCGGCATGAACTGCCACGAGTTCAAGGGCGGCATCGGCACCTCGTCCCGCGTCGTCGAGATCGCCGGCGAGCGCTACACCGTCGGCGTCATCGTCCAGGCGAATTACGGCGTGCGCGAGGAGCTCAGCATCGACGGCGTGCCGGTCGGCCGCGAGATCGGCGTCGACGTGACGCCGTCTGGCCGCCGCGACGCGATGGGCAATGCCGGCTCGATCCTGATCATCGTCGCCACCGACGCGCCGCTGCTGCCGCACCAGTGCAAGCGCCTCGCCCAGCGGGCGACCGTCGGCCTCGGCCGCATCGGCGGCTACGGCCGGAACGGCTCGGGCGACCTGTTCCTCGCCTTCTCGACCGGCAACAAGATGCCCACGGCCGGCGTCGACTTCCTGTCGGGCGCCACGCCCAAGCCGCCGATGCCCTGCCGGATGCTGCCGAACAACGACATGAACCTGCTGTTCGTCGGCACCGCGGAAGCGACCGAGGAAGCCATCGCCAACGCGATCTGCATGGCCAGGACCACCCATGGCCGCGAGGGCCGGGCCAGCCACGCGATCCCGCTGGATAGGCTCCAGGCGGTGTGGCGGAAATACCGGCCGAACGGCTGATCCTCCCGATTCCCGGGTGACGCTGCACCCATTCCGGGCCTCCGGTGTTCCCTTGGACGGGTAGCGCCGGAGTGTCCCCATGGCCAAGGTCGCCCTGATCGGTGCCGGCAAGATCGGAACCGCCATCGCCGACATGCTGTCGGCGACCGGCGACTACGCGGTCACCCTCTACGACCGCGACGAGGCGAGCCTGGCACGTGCGATCCGGCCGTCGCTTCGCGGCCAGTCGCTGACGGTCGAGACCGCAACGGCGCTGACGACTGCGCTCCGCGGCAATGACATCGTCGTCAATGCCGGCCCCTATCACCTCGCGCCGCGGATCGCCGCCGCCGCGAAAGAGATCGGCGCGCATTACTTCGACCTGACCGAGGACGTCGAGAGCACGCGTGCCGTCCGACGCCTTGCGGAGGGGGCCGCGACCGCCTTCGTGCCGCAATGCGGGCTCGCCCCCGGCTTCGTGTCGATCGTCGCCAACCATCTCGCCGACCGCTTCGATCCGCTGCACGACCTGATCATGCGCGTCGGCGCCTTGCCGCTCTATCCGACCAATGCGCTGGGCTACAACCTGACCTGGAGCACCGAAGGGCTGATCAACGAGTACCTCAATGCCTGCGAGGCGATCGTCGACGGCCGCCCGGTCGAGATGCCGGCGCTCGAGGAGCTCGAGCACATCTCGCTCGATGGGCTCGACTACGAGGCCTTCAACACCTCGGGCGGCCTCGGAACGCTCTGCGAGACCTATGCCGGCCGGCTGCAGACGCTCAACTACAAGACGGTCCGCTATCCGGGCCACCGCGACATCATCAAGCTGCTGGTCAAGGATCTCGGCCTCGGCCGCCGCCGCGAGGTGCTGAAGGACGTGCTCGAGACCGCGATCCCGATGACGCTGCAGGACGTGGTGCTGGTCTTCGTCTCGGCCAGCGGCATGCGCGACGGCCGCCTCACCCAGGAGAGCGACGCACGCAAGATCTACGCGGGCGAGATAGCGGGCGCTCAGCGGAGCGCGATCCAGATCACGACATCCGCCGGCATCTGCACGATGGTCGATCTCATGGTCGCGGGCCGGCTGCCGCGCCAGGGCTTCGTACGCCAGGAACAGGCCTCGCTGCCCGACTTCCTCGCCAACCGCTTCGGCCGCGTCTTCGCCGGCGAGGCTTTGGTGTTCGGCGGTCCGGCCCGGGCTCTGGTCGCCTGAGGACCTCCATGGTAAGCCAGCCTCCCTCGACAGGGAGTAAGACATGGACGCCGCCGCCCTCCTGAAGCGCCTCGACATCTCTTCCGGCGATCTCTCCAGGGGCGACCTTTCCTGCCGGTCGCCGATCGACGGCGCCGAGATCGGCCACCTCGCCTCGGCGACGCCGGCCGACGTGAAGGCCGCGATCGACAAGGCGCATGCCGCCTTCCTGGCGTGGCGAAAGGTGCCGGCGCCGAGACGCGGCGAGCTGGTCCGCCTGTTCGGCGAGGAGCTTCGCCAGGCGAAGGACGACCTCGGCATGCTGGTGACGCTGGAAGCCGGCAAGATCGTCCAGGAGGGCCTGGGCGAGGTCCAGGAGATGATCGACATCTGCGACTTCGCGGTCGGCCTCTCGCGCCAGCTCTACGGTCTCACCATCGCGTCCGAGCGTCCCGGCCACCGGATGATGGAGACCTGGCATCCGATCGGCGTCTGCGGCGTGATCTCCGCGTTCAACTTCCCGGTCGCGGTGTGGTCGTGGAACGCCGCGCTGGCGATCGTCTGCGGCGATCCGGTCGTCTGGAAGCCGTCGGAGAAGACCTCGCTGACGGCGCTCGCCTGCTCGAAGCTGTTCGAGCGAGCGGCAAAGAAGTTCGGCGGCGTGCCGGATGGACTGCTGACCGTGATCTTCGGCGGCGTCGAGGTTGGCAAGGCGATGGTCGAGAACCCGAAGGTCCCGGTGGTCAGCGCCACCGGCTCGACGCGCATGGGCAAGGCGGTCGCCGAGGTCGTCGCGCGCCGGCTGGGCCGCTCGATCCTCGAGCTCGGCGGCAACAACGCGATGATCGTGGCCCCCTCCGCCGACCAGGAGCTCGCGGTCCGCGCCATCCTGTTCTCCGCGGTCGGCACCGCTGGCCAGCGCTGCACCACGCTCCGTCGGCTGATCGTGCACGAGTCGCTGCATGACGGCCTGGTCGACCGGCTGAAGAAGGCCTACGCCTCGGTTCGCATCGGCGATCCGCGCGAGCAGGGAACGCTGATCGGGCCGCTGATCGACAAGGCGGCTTTCGACGGCATGCAATCGGCGCTCGACAAGGCGAAGTCGGAAGGCGGCCAGGTCTTCGGCGGCGAGCGCCAGCTCGAGAACCAGTTTCCCGGCGGCTACTATGTGCGGCCGTCCCTGGCGGCGATGCCGCGACAGACCGACACGATGCGGCACGAGACCTTCGCGCCGATCCTCTACACGCTGAAGTACCGGGAGTTCGAGGAAGCGGTCGCGCTCAACAACGACGTGCCGCAGGGGCTGGCATCGAGCGCGTTCACGACCGACGTGCGGGAGGCCGAGGCCTTCGTGTCGGCGATCGGCAGCGATTGCGGAATCGCCAACGTCAACATCGGCCCGTCAGGGGCCGAGATCGGCGGCGCCTTCGGCGGCGAGAAGGAGACGGGAGGCGGGCGCGAGTCGGGATCGGATGCCTGGAAGGCCTATATGCGGCGGGCGACGAACACCATCAACTATTCCCGCGAGCTGCCGCTGGCCCAGGGGATCAAGTTCGAGATCTGACCTGAGCTCAGGCGGCCGTCGGCAACAGCGCCTTGACCGCCTCGACGAGCTCGCGCGGACGGAAGGGCTTCGGCATCACCCTGGCGGCGCCGAGCTTCTCGGCCATCGCCAGGAAGTCGCGATTGCCGGTGCGGCCGCCGCCGGACATCGCGATGATCGCGACTTCGGGCGCCATCCGCTTCAGCTTGATGATGGTCTCGATGCCTTCCTGGTTGGGCATGATGATGTCGGTGACGACGATGTCGGGATGGGTCGCGTTGTATTTCTCGATGCCGACCATGCCGTCATTGGCCTCCTCGACCTGATGGCCGGCCCGTTCCAGGACCTGCTTCAGGGCGTAGCGGACGGTTGCGTCGTCATCAATCAGCAGGATGCGTGCCACTGGGTATCTCCGGCGCGTTGAGGGGTCTTTCGATGATCGGAAGCAGGATGTCGAAGCGGGCGCCGTTTTCGCTGCTCACCTCGATCGCCCCGCCGACCTGGTTGACCAGGCCGTGCACGACCGCGAGGCCGAGGCCGGTGCCCTGCCCGACCGGCTTGGTCGTGAAGAACGGCTCGAAGATGCGCGGCAGCACGTCCGCGGGAATACCTGGACCGTCGTCGCTCACCGTCAGGCGCGCGTAGCGGCGGGCCGAGTCGAGGCTCGGGTTGGCGCGAAGCAGGTCGTCGTCGGCCTCGATCAGCGCCGTCTCGATGGTCAGCGTGCCGCGCCGGTCACCGATCGCCTGGGCGGCGTTCAGGCCGAGGTTCATCACGATCTGCTGAATCTCGGTCTTGCCGAGCGGAATCGCGATCCCGCCTACGTTCAGCTTGAGGGTCACGGTGAGGTCAGGCTTGGCAGTCGCCTTGATCAGCTCGGCGGCGGCGCGCGTCATCGGATCCAGCATCGTCTCCCCCCCGGCCTGGGGGACCGTGCGGCTGAAGGTGAGAAGCCGCTGAACCAGCCCGCGGGCGTGTTCGGCTGCGCCGATGACCCTTTCTAGGTCACCGCGCGCCGGACTCCCCTCCGGTAACTCGTCCATCGCCAGCTCGGTCAAGGTCATGACCGGCAGCAGCATGTTGTTGAGGTCGTGGGCAAGGCCGCCGGCGAGACGCGAGATCGCCTCGAGCTGCTGGGCTTGGGCCATGGTCGAGCGCAACTGCTCTCGGCGCTGTTCGGCCTGGCGCTGCTCGCTGACATCGGCGACGGCGATGATACGGCCGCCGCCTTGCATCTCTCGGACGCGCCACGAGATCTGGCGTCCGTCGGGAGTCGTGCGCTCGTCGTACCAGCGCTGGCGGCTGCCCATCTCCTCGATGACCCGCGCCGCGTTCACGTTGGCCCGCTCGGCGCCGTAGTCGCCACGACTACCCAGCCACTCGATGACCGCGCTCAGATGCGCGCCGATCCGGGCGACGTCCTTCGGCATGCCGAGAAGGCCGACGAAGGTGTCGTTGACGCTGACGATGCGCCAGTCCTCGTCGACCGCGAGAATGCCGTCGCTGACATGATCGAGCGTGGTCTGCAGCAGGGCCCGCTGCTCGGAAAGCTGGTGCTCGCGCCGCTTCAGCCGCGAGATGTCGGTGGTCACGGTGATCATGCTGCCGTCGCTGAGGCGGCGTTCGTCGACCTGGCGAACGTCGCCGTTGGCGAGAGCCACCTCGATCGAAAGCGGCGGATTGCGGTGTTGGCGGACGCGCTCCTGGATCATCGCCTCGCGGGCGTCGCTATCGATCCGCGCCTTGCCGTGAGTCCTGAGCTCGCGGACGAGCTCCTCGAAGGTACGGCCGATAGCGGGCCGTCTGGAAACGTTCGAGGGCCAGTATTCCTCGTTGCAGACGACGAGCCTGTCGGCGGCATCCCAGATCGCGATACCGCTGGGCATCTGCTCGATCGCAGCCTTCAGCCATTGCTCGGCCGCCTCGCGGCGTTTCTCCGCCGTCACCTCGGCGGTAACGTCGGTCGCCGTGCCGAGATGGCCGAGGAAGCTGCCGTCGGCGGCGAAACGTGGTTTGCCGCTGACCTTCAGGTAACGGGGCTTGCCAGCGACGTACGATCCATAAACGAAGTCGCGGAAAGAACGATGGTTCTCGAGGTCGTCGATGTGGCGGGCGAGCGCTTCGGGATCGGTCATGTTCCGGTCGAGCATGTCGATGCGCCGCCGCCCCAAGGTCTGGTCGCGCTCCAGCCGCACGACCTTGGTGCGGGTATCCGACATGTCGGTGAAGCGGAACTCGGCGTCGCTCTCCCAGTACCAGTCGGAGGAAAGCTCGGCGATCTCGCGCAGGCGCGCCTGGGCGGCATCGCGCGCCCGCTCCGCCTCATACGAGCGCGTGACGTCGGCGGCGATGCCGAGATAGCCACGGAAGATCCCGTCCGTGCTGAAGATGGGCTTGCCGTTGAAGCGGAGGCGGTGGACGGTTCCGTCGACCGTGATCGATGCGATCACGTCGCGGAACGGGCGATGACGGGCGATCGTCTCGACCGCGTCTTCGAACAGGTCGACGCAGCACTGGCCGATCAGCTTCGGCTGGACCCGGCGCCAGAACGGGTCGCTGGGGGCGGCCAGTTCGACGAAACGAAGATCCTCGTCCGTGGTCCAGAGCCAGTCCGCCGTCAACTCGGCGAGGTCGGCCTGGCGGCGCTCGACCTCCCGCAGCCGCTGCTCGACAGCTTCGAACCGCGTGGAGTCCGTCTGGACGACAAGGACGTGGTTCGACCCGCCGGGCAGGATCCGCGCGGTGATACGGAAGGCCTTGAGCCGGCCGGCCACGCGAACGGCATAGTCGACGGCGGATCCGGTCGCCCTCGGGTCGAGACCGGCAACCAGCCCTTCCAGGTCGGCAGCCATCGGACCGACTGCGCCCGAATTCTTGCAGAGTTCGGCCCAGGAGCGCCCGGGAACGAAGGCCAGGCCGGGAACCGGCTGGTCGCCAGCGATCCTGGCCGCCGGATTGACGGCGATGACATGTCGGCGGTCGTCCAGCAGGGCCGCCGGCGCCTCGAGCGCATCGAGGAGGTCGAGCGCGCTCGGCTCCGAGACCGGCGGGGTACGAATGACGGCGCGAACGGCCATGACCCCACCTTCACGCACCGGCGTAATGGCCGAATGTCCCCCGTGTAAAAATTTGTAACTTCGGGTATCTTTCCGTTTGACTTCAATCGCGTCCCGAGCTCCAGCGACCGGACCAGACCATGACTGCGCTCGACGGCAAGCGCCCTAAGATCCTCCTGGTTGAGGACGACCCCGACCTCTCGTCGACGATCAGCGACTACCTCTCGGACGAGGGGATGGAGGTCGAGCGCGCCGCCGACGGCGCGTCCGCCCGCCGCCGCCTGGCGCGTGGCGGCTTCGACCTGGTCGTTGTCGATCTCGGCCTCCCTGACGAGAGCGGCCTCGACCTGACCCGTCACGTGAGATCGACCACCCAGGCCGGCATCGTGATCCTGACCGGCCGCGGCGACCCGGTTGACCGCGTCGTCGGGCTCGAGGTCGGCGCCGACGACTACCTCGGCAAGCCCGTGCATCTCCGCGAGCTGCTGGCGCGGATCCGGAGCGTGCTCCGGCGCACCACCAGCTCCGCCGGCGCCCCGCCTGCCGCCGGCGACACCATCCTCGCCTTCGCCGACTGGACCCTCGACTGCGGCCGCCGCCGCCTGATGAAGACCGACGGCGTCGACATCACACTTTCCGCCGCCGAGTTCGAGCTGCTGCGCGTGTTGGCGCTTCATGCCCAGCGCGTTCTCTCGCGCGACCAGCTTCTCGACATGACCCGCCATCGCTCGGCCGGTCCGTTCGACCGCAGCATCGACGTCATGGTCGGCAAGCTCCGGCGCAAGATCGAGGACAACCCGCGCGAGCCGTCGCTGATCAAGACCGTGCACGGCGCCGGCTACGTCCTTGCCGCTCCGGTGGTCACCCGCCGCTAGGACTGGGGCTCGAGAACCTCGCGCAGCTTGTCGGCGAGATCGCGCTGGGTGAACGGCTTCGGCAGGATCGGCGGGTGGTCGTCGGTCTCGCCGCGATCGATCAGCTTCCCCGTCGTCAGCAGAACCCTCAGCGACGGCTTGAGCCGCCTGGCCTCGCGCGCCAACGCGAAACCGTCCTGTCCGGATCCCAGATCGATGTCGCTGAACATCAGGGCGAAGGACTGGTCGGCGAGCAGCAGGCGCAACGCCGCATCGGCAGAGCTCGCCCCGATCGCCTCGCATCCCAGCCGCTGGAGCTGCTGGGTCATCACCGACAGCACCGGCGGATCGTCGTCGACCACCAGCACGCGCGGGCGGCCGGCAAGCGGCTCGGGGCGCACGATGTCGTCACGGAACGGGGCATTCTTCTGGCCTGCCGGCGGCGAGGCATCGAGCAGCGGCAGGATCAGCGACACCGTCGCGCCGCGACCGGGCGCCGTATCGATCCGAAGCTCGCCCTTGGCCTGCTTGACCACGCCGTAGGCGAGGCTGAGCCCCATCCCCGACGACTGCTTGTCGCCCTTGGTCGTGAAGAAGGGCTCGATCGCGCGAGAGGCGACTTCCGGCGTCATGCCGGTGCCGGTATCGGCAATGTCGATCGCCACATAGCGCCCGGGATCGAGCTCCCCGTCATCCGGCCGCGGCGGCACGCCGACCACGAGGTTCCTCGTCGCGATCGTCATCCGGCCGCCATCGGCCATCGCGTCGCGCGCATTGAGGGCCACGTTGATGACTGCGTTCTCGATCTGGGTCACGTCGATCATGACTTCGTCGCGCTCGGCCGAGAGATCGAACACCAGGGGGATCTTGCCGCCGAGGTTCCGGCGCAGAAGCTCGCCGATGTCCAGCAGGCGCGCATGGACCGCGACCTTCTCGGGCCGGACGGAACGGCGGCGGGCGAATCCCAGCAGGTTCTGGGTGAGCGACGTACCGCGCTCGGCGGCATTCAGGATCGTCCGAGCCAGCTTGAGCAGGCGCTCGGGCTTGATCTCGCCGCCGCGGTTCGCCATGTCCTCGAGCATCTCGGCATTGCCGAGCACGGTCATCAGCAGGTTGTTGAAGTCGTGGGCGACCCCGCCGGTGAGCTGCCCCAGCGCCTCGAGCCGTCGTGACTGCTCGAGCCTGGCCTCGATCTCGCGCTTCTCGGTGACGTCGGCCAGCGTGCCGACGAATCCCGCGACGCCGCCGGCGCTGTTGCGCTCGGGCGTGGCGGCATCGACCACCCAGCGCACGCTGCCGTCCGGGCGACGGACACGATACTCCTCGCGCAGGTCCCGCCCATCGCGGAGCGCATCGCTCCGCGCCGTATCGACGCGCTCGGCATCGTCCGCATGGACCGCGGCGCGCCAGGCCTCGACCACGACGGGAAGCGATGCCAGCGCCATCGTCCGCCGCCAGATCTCGTTGGCGAAGACGACGGTGCCCGACGCGTCCGTCCGGTAGATGCCGGTTGGCGCGGTTTCGGCGAGCGTGCGAAAACGCTCCTCCGAGAGACGCAGGCTCTCGACCGCCTCGACTTCCTCGGTCAGGTCGCGGCCGATGCCGCAATAGCCTTCGAAGGCGCCGTGATCGTCGTAGATCGGCAGGCCGCTGATCGACATCGTGCGAAGCCGGCCATCCGGGTCGCGGACGCGGAAGCGGAAGTCGCGGAACGGCTCCCGGCGGTAGAGCCGGGCGCGATGTGCCGGCCATAGATCCGCATTCAGGTCGGGCGCGCTGTCGAGATCCCAGCGGGTCTTGCCGATCACGTCGCGCGGATCGAGGAGGCCCGGTCCGGGCGAAGTGAAGGTGAAACAGAAGCTCGGGTCGATCTCCCAGAACCAGTCCGCCGAGGATTCGGCATAGGCCTTGATCCGCCGGTTCATCGCCTCGTGCTCGTGTTCACGACGCACGAGGTCGGTCACGTCGGCGATGGCGACGACCGTGCCGCCATCGGATGTGGCCGAGTTGGAGATCCGTAGCCAGCGATCCCCATGACGCTCGAACACGTTCCGCTCGCGTGCCCGGAACTGGCGAATGATCTCGACTACCCGGTCTTCGCGGCGCCCGTCGCTCGCTTCTTCGTCGCTGCGCTCGACGAGGGCGCGGGTCAGATCCTCGAACCGGGCTCCCGGGACCATCAGGTCGCCGATCACCTCGAACAGCTCGACGCAACGCCGGTTGCAGAACACAAACCGCTCGTCGGCGTCGTACAGCACCACGGCTTCGGAGAGGCTGTGGATCGCGTCGTCGAGAATGCGGCGCGCCTCCTCGGCCTCGGCCTTCTGATGGACGACGGTTTCGACCATCGCGTCGAAAGCCCGCTCGACCAGCCCGATCTCCCCGGGCGAATAGCTCGGGCCGACCTGCACCAGCGTCGCACCGCCGGTCATCCGCCGGGCGGCGGCGGCCAGCCGCTCGACCGGCTGCGCAAGCCTTGCGGCGAAGACGATCCAGCCGGTCGCCAGTGCCGCCGCCAGCAGCGCGAAGAGCCCGACGAGGCCGATCACCTGCCGTGCCGACCATGGCCAGCTGAGGAAGCTTTCGCCCGAGACGAGGGAGAGAAGAAGGGCGCCGGCGATCGCGAACGAGCCGACCAGGAGGGCCGCGATCAGGCGGCCGTGGAGGACATGATGTCGCCGCTCGTGACTAGGCGGCGGCATGGGCCTCAACGCTTGGCGTAGAGGTCATCCATGCTGAAGCGGAGCGCGTCCTTGGGATTGGCCTCGGCCGAGCCGATCGAGGGGCCGTCGATGAAGCTGAAACCGGCGCCGACCGCGGCAAGCGCCAGACTACCGGTCCGGATTCCATGGAGATATGTAAGCAGGTGCGCCTTCTCGGCCGCAATCACGAACTTCTCGATATCGCCGATCGCGTTATCCTCGCGTCCGGCCGGCGCCTCGGCGGACAGCGCATGCAGGCCGACATGGGCGAAGCGGCCGAAGGAATGGGATGACGCGATCGGCATCCGCAGCGTCACCGCCCGCGACATCGGCTTGAGGCTCGGCAGGATCTCGATCAGGCGGCTCTGCGGGAAACCGTCGCTGCCGCCGACCAGATCGAAGATCGCCAGCCGCTGCAGGCTGAGCGGCAGGCCGCGCCAGAGCTTCAGATACTCGGTGCGGAAGGCGCCGGAGCTCACAGTATCGACGTGCACCGGAATGGTATAAAGGAGACGACGATCCTCGGTCCCCATCCGTGTCAATTCGTCGACGACACGCTTCAGCAGCCTGATGTCGTAGTCGAGACGCGTGTGGCGGTCGCCGAGCCCTTCGATCGCGGTCTCTCCCGATATGATGCGCCCGCCCTGCGTCTTCACCACCGGCACACAGAAAAAATTGAACACCGCCTGGCGCTTGACGTCCCAGATCGGCCTGAACAGGAAACGCACCTGATCGAGTGGCGAAGTCGGCGCCGCCTCCCTCGCCGAAGGTGCCGACCCGGTCTTTGCGATCTCGCTCGTGATCGCCTCGGCCAGGTCGCCTTCCTGCTCGATGACCGACAGCAGCGATTTCGCGTCGACGGCCGCCGCACCGGCATCGACCTGAGCCATCTCGGCCCCTAGGTCTCCAACCAGCGCGCGGGCGATCTCCTCGGCGATCTGCGCGCACTTCACGCGCCCTTCCTGCGGGTTCAGCGAGGGGAACAGGATGACGAAGTCGAGATTGTCGCCTTTGCGGTAGACGTCCACCGGCGCCAGCCGCTTCTCGATCGTGCGGCGCATGAGGCTTTCGGCCTTGGGCGCCATGTGCGACCAGGCGGCGCCGAAGTGCTCCTTGATCTTCTCGAAGCTGATCAGATGCAATTTGCCGGCGGTCACCGGCTCACGCCGACCGAGGATCTCCGCCGCCCGGGCATCAAAGGACTGGGCGCCGTCCGAGGGAGCCGCCGGGACCGTCAAGCCTTGCCCCGGATCGGAATGGGAGGAAGCTATCGTCACGGCCGGCAGTGTGCCGCGAAAAGGTTAATAAATCCTGCCTGCCGTCGGCGGCTTTGCTGGGCCCGCCCTCCCTGTTAGGTTGAGCCGGTTTCATGAGCCAGACTGAACCTGTGCCCGCGAGCGGTGCCCCCGGCCTTCTCGACGCCGATCTCCTTCGGGTGGTCGTGGAACACAGCGAGCAGGGAATCAGCGTCTACGACGCGAACCGGCGGCTGATCCTGTGGAACGACCGCTGGCTGGCGCTGCTCGGGCTGCCGGCGAGATTCGCCCGTCACGGCACGCCCTTGAGCGAGATTCTCCAGTGGCGGGCCGAGCAAGGCGTCTTCGGTCCGGGCGACCCCGCCATCGAGGCCCGGCGCCGATTGGCGCAGTTCGTCGGCGACCGGACCCAGGAATGGGAGCGCCGGGGCGCGGACGGCCGCTGGCTGCATTTCCGCCGGTCGCCGATCGCCGGGGGCGGCGTCGCCACCTTCATCACCGACATCACCGCCCAGCGGATCCGCGAGAGCGCGCTCGACGAGCGCCAGGCCGCGCTCCGGACCGTGCTCGAGAACATGGACCAGGGCATCGTGATGATCGACGGCGCGCTCCGCGTCGTCGCCGCCAATCAGACGGTGCTCGACTGGTTCGGCATTCCGCGCGAGGCGCACCCCGACGGCATCCCCTATGCCGACGTGATGCGACGGATCTATGCCGGCGCCGGCATCATGGAGCCGGACCTGACCCGCCGGATCGAGCGCGAGCTCGCCGACCCCGCGCACTTCGCCGCCCGCATCTATCAGCTGACCGCGCCGGACGGCCGCACCGTCGAGGTGCGCCAGCGTCCGCTGGCCGACGGCGGCGTCGTCCGGGTCTACACCGACATCAGCGAGCGGCTGCAGACCGAAGACGATCTCGAGGCCAGCCGGGCCGAGGCGATCGAGGCGACCCGGCTGCTCGCCGACGCGCTCGACAACTCGACCGACGGTTTCGTTCTGTGGGACCGGGACCTGCGCCTGACGATCTGGAACGCCGCCTATGCCCGCCTGGTGCCGGGCGTCGCCGACATCCTCGAGACCGGCCTGACGCTCCCCGACTTCGTCGCCACCGCCGTCACGCGTGGCGCCCTGCAGAAGGATCCCGGGGAGTCGGACGAGGACGCGATCGACCGCTGGCTCGAACGCTATCAGCAGAACACCACCTACGAGCACCAGCGCGCCGCCGGCGGCTGGATGCTTTCCAGCAACCGAGTGCTTGCCGACGGCAGCATCCTGTGGACGCGGACCGACATCACCCCGATCAAGGTGCGCGAAGCCGAGCAGGCCGAGCATTCGGCCAGGCTCGAGGATCTGACCCGCAAGCTGGACCTCGCCCGGCTCGAGGCCGAGCAGGCGAGCCGCGCCAAGTCGCGGTTCCTGGCCCAGGTGAGCCACGAGCTCCGGACGCCGCTGAACGCGGTCCTGGGCTTCTCCGACGTGATGCGCCAGCAGCATTTCGGCCAGCTCGGCAACGAGCGCTACGTCAGCTACGCCGAGGACATCCACGGTGCCGGCAGCCACCTGTTGCAGGTGATCAACCAGATCCTCGACCTTGCCAAGGTCGAGGCCGGCCGGATGGCGATCGAGCCGCAGCGCAATTCGCTTCGGCGGCTGGTCCAGGAGTCGGTCAAGCTGGTGTCCTCCCAGGCGGAGGCGATCCATCTGAAGATCGACGCCGACGTTCCGGACCTGCCGCTCTGGGCCGACCGGCGGCTCGCCAAGCAGGCGCTGGTCAACATCCTCGGCAACGCGATCAAGTTCACGCCGCCGGGCGGGCATGTCCGCGTCGAGGCCGGCATCGCCGAAGATGCGACCCTGATCTCGATCGCCGATACGGGCGCCGGCATGACCGAGGCCGAGATCGAGACCGCGATGGAGCCATTCGGCCGCGTCGACAGCACGGCGAAGCGCGCCCGCGAAGGCACCGGCCTCGGCCTGCCCCTGGTCAAGGCCTTCCTCGAGCTGCATGGTGGCCGGATCGAGATCCAGAGCGAGAAGGGCCGCGGCACCGCGATCCGGATGTTCTTCCCGCTGCCGCCGGACACCCAGGCGTGAGCGTCGCGGCGCTGGTCATGGGGGCGGGGCGCGGGCTCCGCCTCGGCGGCGACGAGCCCAAGCAGTATCGGATGCTGGGATCCACGAGTGTGCTTGCCCGCAGCCTGGCGCTGTTCGCGACGCATCCGCGCGTCACCAGGGTTCAAGCCGTGATCGGCGAGGACGACCGCGACGCCTATGCGCGCGCCACGGCCGCGTTGGACCTGCCGATGCCGACGATCGGCGGCGCCACCCGACAGGAGTCGGTCCGTAACGGCCTCGAGCACCTAGCGGGCGATCCGCCCGACTTCGTGCTGATCCACGATGCGGCGCGGCCGATGACGCCGCCTTCGGTTATCGACCGAGTGATCGAGGCGCTCGCCGCGCATCCGGCCGCGGTCCCTGCCCTCCCGGTCGCCGACACCTTGAAGCGGGGGGCGGACGGCCGCGTGGTCGCGACCGTGCCGCGTGCGGGTCTCTTCCGCGCACAGACGCCGCAGGGCTTCCGCTTCGCTGAAATCCTCGCCGCGCATCGGCGCTTCGCCGGGTCGGAGATGACCGACGACGCCGCGGTCGCCGAGGCCGCAGGCTTGCCCGTGGCGCTCGTCGCTGGCGACGAGGCCGCGTTCAAGATCACAACCGGCGACGATCTGGACCGCGCGCGGCGCCTCTCCGGCGAAAGCCGCACCGGCACCGGCTTCGACGTGCACCGCTTCGGCGAGGGCGACCATGTCTGGCTCTGCGGCGTTCGCCTTCCTCACGAGCGTGGGCTGATCGGCCATTCCGACGCCGATGTCGGCCTGCACGCGCTGACCGACGCGATCCTCGGCGCGATCGGGGCCGGCGACATCGGCCTGCACTTCCCGCCGAGCGATCCCAAGTGGAAGGGCGCCGCGTCGAGCCGCTTCCTGGCCTATGCCGCGGATCTGGTCCGGACGCGCGGCGGCCGCGTCGTCCATGTCGACGTGACCGTGATCTGCGAGCGCCCGAAGGTCGGCCCTCATCGTGAGGCGATGCGGTCGGCGATCGCCCAGATCCTCTCGGTCGAGGTCGACCGCGTCAGCGTCAAGGCGACGACCACCGAGGGCCTGGGGTTCACCGGGCGCAGCGAAGGCATCGCCGCCCAGGCATCGGCGACGGTGGTGCTGTGACGGTCTTGCCGCGCCTGATCGCCTCCGGCTTCGGTCTCGGGCGCCTGCCCTTCGCGCCCGGCACCTGGGGATCGCTTCTGGCCCTGCCGATCGCCTGGGGCTTCGCGCCCCTCGGCCTGTGGCTGTCGCTGCTGAGCGCCGCCGCGCTGACCGCCGTCGGCATCTGGGCGGTCGACCGCGCGCTCGCCGGAAGCTCGGTCGTCGATCCGCCCGAGATCGTCATCGACGAAGTCTGCGCCCAGTGGCTGGTGCTGGCGGTGCTGCCGCAGGAACCGCTTGCCTACCTGCTGGGGTTCGCCGCCTTCCGCGCCGCCGATATCCTGAAGCCGTGGCCGGCCGGCTGGGCCGACCGAAATGTCGGCGGAGCCTTCGGCGTGATGCTCGACGACCTGCTCGCCGCTCCCTACGCTGCCGCGGGCACCTGGCTCATTCTCTGGCTGATCGGACGATGACCGACCTCGACCCGCTCGCGAAGGCTCTGCTTCAGCATCTGCGTCGCCGCCATCTCAGGCTCGCGACCGCGGAGAGCTGCACGGGCGGCCTGATCGCCGCGGCGCTGACCGAGATCGCCGGATCCTCCGACGTGGTCGAGCGCGGCTTCGTCGTCTATTCGAACGAGGCCAAGACCGATCTCCTCGCCGTGCCGGCGACGCTGATCGCGAAGCACGGTGCCGTCAGCGAGGAAGTCGCACGCGCCATGGCCGAGGGCGCTATCGCGAAGAGCCGGGCCGAGATCGCGGTGGCCGTCACCGGCATCGCCGGCCCGGGCGGGGCGACGCCAACCAAGCCGGTCGGGCTCGTGCATCTCGCCGTCGCCAGGCGCGGTGGAGGGACGGTGCACGAGCGACAGGTGTTTCCCGGAAGCCGCCGCGACGTGCGGCTGGCGACGGTGCTGCGCGCCTTCGCGATGGTAACCGAGACCGCCGGTCAGGTACCGGACGACGACGCGCCGTAGAGCGCCTTGGCGCGCGCCTCGAAGGCATTGACCATCCGGCGCACCGCCTCATCGAACAGGACCGTCATCAGGCCCTGCAGCATCCGGTTCTTGAACTCGAAGTCGACGTAGAAGTCGATCTCGCACCGGTTCTCCGCCATCGGCGAGAATATCCAGTGGTTGTTGAGATATTTGAAGGGACCGTCGGTGTACTCGACGTCGATCCGCCGATCTTCCGGGCTCAGCTTCACCTGGGAGGTGAAGCGCTCACGGATCATCTTGAAGCCGATCACGAGGTCGGCCCAGAACGTATTGCCTTCGCGTTTCCTGATACGCGCGGCGAGGCACCAGGGCAGGAACTCGGGATACTTCTCGACCTCGGCGACGAGGCCGTAGAGCTGTTCCCACGTATAGGGCAGCACCCGCTTCTCGGCGTGGGTCGGCATTCCCTATTCGGCAGCGGCGAGACGGGCCCGCCGGGCCTCGCGCAGCCGCTCGAAGTCCTCGCCGGCGTGGTGCGACGAACGGGTCAACGGCGAGGCCGAGACCAGGAGGAAGCCCTTGCCCGTCGCCATCGTCCTGTAGGCGCCGAATTCGTCCGGCGTCACGAACGACATCACCGCGTGATGCTTCGGTGTCGGCTGCAGGTATTGCCCGATGGTAAGGAAGTCCACGTCAGCGGCGCGGAGGTCGTCCATCACCTGATGGATCTCTTCCTTCTGCTCGCCCAGGCCGACCATCAGGCCGGACTTGGTGAACATCTGAGGGTTCAGCTCCTTCACCCGGTCGAGCAGGCGAAGGGACGCGAAGTAGCGGGCGCCGGGACGCACCTCGGGATAGAGGCGCGGCACGGTCTCGAGGTTGTGGTTGAAGACGTCGGGTCCGGCCTCGACCACGGTCTCGATGGCACCGTCCTTCCGGAGGAAGTCGGGCGTCAGCACTTCGATGGTCGTGCCAGGGGCGGCCGCGCGGATCGCGCGGATGACGCGGGCGAAATGCCCCGCCCCGCCGTCGTCGAGATCGTCGCGGTCGACCGAGGTGATGACCACATGGGCCAGCCCCATCTTGCCGACCGCCTCGGCCACGTGCTCGGGCTCATGCGGATCGAGCTGGTCGGGGCGGCCGGTGGCGACGTTGCAGAAGGCGCAGGCGCGCGTGCAGACGTTGCCGAGGATCATCACCGTCGCGTGCTTCTTCGCCCAGCACTCGCCGATGTTCGGGCAGGCAGCCTCCTCGCAGACGGTATTCAGGTTGAGCCGCCGCATCAGCTGGCGGGTCTCCTGGTACTCGCGGCTCACCGGCGCCTTGACCCGGATCCAGTCGGGCTTCCGCTGGATCGGATTGTCGGGCCGGTGCGCCTTCTCGGGGTGACGGACCGTCGTCATGGATTAGATGTGTAGGACCTGCCCGTAGGCGTCAAGGACCGCCTCATGCATGGCCTCCGAAAGGGTCGGATGCGGGAAGATGGTCCCCATCAGCTCCTTCTCGGTCGTCTCCATGGTCTTGGCGACGGTGTAGCCCTGGATCAGCTCGGTGACCTCGGCGCCGATCATGTGGGCGCCCAGAAGCTCGCCGGTCTTGGCGTCGAACACCGTCTTGATCAGCCCTTGCGTCTCGCCCAGCGCGATCGCCTTGCCGTTGCCGACATAGGGGAAGCGCCCGACCCTGACCTGATGGCCCGCGGCCTTCGCCTTGGCCTCGGTCAATCCCACCGACGCCACCTGCGGCGTGCAGTAGGTGCAGCCCGGGATGTTGGAGGTGTCCATCACATGCGGATGGAGGCCCGCGATCTTCTCGACGCAGATGACGCCTTCGTGCATCGCCTTGTGCGCGAGCCACGGCGCGCCGACCAGGTCGCCGATCGCATAGACGCCAGGCTCGCCTGTCTGCAGATAGCCGTCGGTCACCACGTGCGTCTTCTCGACCTTCACCTTGGTGCCTTCGAGGCCGATCTTCTCGACGTTACCGACGATGCCAACGGCGAGGATCACGCGGTCGACGGTGATCTCCTGAGACTTGCCGCCGGCCTCGACCGTCGCGGTCACGTTGTTCGCGCCCTTCTTCAGCGCCTTCACAGTTGCGCCGGTCATGATCTTCATGCCCTGCTTCTCAAAGGACTTCCGCGCGAAGGCGGAAATCTCCTCGTCCTCGACCGGCAGGATGCGGTCCATGACCTCGACCACCGTCACCTCTGCGCCGAGCGTGCGGAAGAACGACGCGAACTCGATGCCGATCGCGCCCGAGCCCACAACCAGCCGGGACTTGGGCATGGTCTCGGGCACCAGCGCCTCTTTGTTGGACCAGACCCGCTTGCCGTCGGGCGCGAGCCCCGGCAGCGACCGCGCGCGCGCGCCGGTCGCGAGGATCACGTTATTCGCCGAGTTGTCGGCGATCGCCTTGCCGTCCTTGGTCACCTTCACCTTGCGCATGGCCCCGGCGACGCCGTCGAGCGCGCCATGGCCGTCGAACACGGTGATCTTGTGCTTCTTCATCAGGCCTTTGACGCCGGCCGAGAGCTGGCCCGCGACTTGGCGCGAGCGCTTGACGATCTTCGAGAGGTCGAAGGTCGCGTTCTGCACCGAGACGCCGAACTGGTCGGCGTGATTGACCAGGTGCCAGACCTCGGCCGAGCGAAGCAGCGCCTTGGTCGGGATACAGCCCCAGTTGAGGCAGATGCCGCCCAGATGCTCGCGCTCCACGACCGCCGTCTTGAGTTTGAGCTGGGCAGCACGGATGGCCGCGACATAGCCGCCGGGCCCGCCACCGACGACGATCACGTCAAAGCTGGTCTCGCTCACGATTTTTCTTCCTTCGACAGAGGCCCCTCGAACGAGCGGGTCACAGCATCATGGACATGGGGTCTTCGATGAGCTTCTTGAAGGCGGCGAGATACTCGGCGCCGACCGCCCCGTCGACGACCCGGTGATCCACAGAAAGGGTCACCGTCATCACGGTGGCGATCGCCAGCGCGCCGTTCTTGACCACCGGCCGCTGCTCGCCGGCGCCGACCGCCAGGATCGCGCCCTGCGGCGGGTTGATCACCGCGGCGAACTCGCGGATGCCGTACATGCCGAGGTTCGAGATCGAGAAGGTGCCGCCCTGGAACTCCTCCGGCTTCAGCTTGCCGGAGCGGGCGCGGGCGGCGAGATCCTTCATCTCGGCGGAGATCGCCGCC
>JAEULB010000135.1 GCA_016792585.1 Rhodospirillaceae bacterium | reverse complement strand
CTTTCCGGCGGCTGGGTCGGCGACAAGATCGGCCGCATCCCGGTCATGTGGTTCTCGATCCTCGGCGTTCTGCCGTTCACGATGGCGCTACCGCATGTCGGCCTGGCGCCGACGCTGGTTCTGTCGATGGTGATCGGCTTCATCATGGCCTCGGCCTTCTCGGCGATCATCGTCTATGCCCAGGACCTGCTTCCCGGACGCGTCGGCATGGTCGCCGGCATCTTCTTCGGCGTCTCCTTCGGTCTCGGCGGCCTCGGTGCGGCCGCGCTCGGCAAGGTCGCCGACATGACCAGCATCGAGACCGTTTACCGGGCTTGCGCTTTCCTGCCGCTGTTCGGGCTCCTGATCGCCTTCCTGCCGAAGCTCGACCGCAAGTCCGCATAGCGCCGTGAGGCCGGTCGATTTCGGCATCGTCCTCGTCATCAACCTGGTCTGGGGCCTGACCTTCATCGCCGGCAAGCTCGGCTTGAACGAGCTGCCGCCGATCTGGTTCACCGGCCTCCGCTTCGCGATGCTGCTGGTCGTGCTGGCCCCGCTGCTGCGCTGGGTTCCCGGCCAGATGACGCGCATCCTTACGATCGCAGCCTTCAGCGGGGCGATCCATTTCAGCCTGCAATACACTGCGCTCAAGATGGCCGAGGACGTCTCGACCATCGCGATCGTCTCGCAGATGACCCTGCCCTTTGCCGTCATCCTCGCGGTGTTCATGCTGGGCGAGCGCCTGTCGCCGCTGCGGGTCGCCGGCATAGCTGCCGCTTTCGGCGGCGTCATGATCATCGGCTTCGACCCGCGGGTGCTGACCTACGGCGTCGCGGTGATCCTCTCGATGCTGGCCTGCCTCGCGATCGCGTTGGCCCAGGTCATGATGCGCGACCTCCGCAACGTGCCGGTCTTCACGCTTCAGTCATGGGTGGCGCTGATCTCGGCGCCGGGCCTCATCGGCCTGTCGCTGATCTTCGAGACCGGCCAGATCGAGGCATCGCGCGCCGCATCGTGGTCCGCCTGGGGCAACCTCGCCTTCACCGCCTTCGGTTCGTCGCTGCTGGGCTTCGGCGGCATGTACTACCTGCTGAAGCGCTATCCGGTGTCGCTGGTGACGCCGATGTTCCTGCTCGCGCCGATCTTCGCGGTGGTCGCCGGCGTGATGATGCTCGGCGACGTGCTGACCGCCCGGATCCTGGTCGGATCGGCGATCACGCTGGCCGGCGTGCTCGCGGTCACGCTGACGCCGGCCAGGAAGACCGCCTGATCGCCTACGAGTAGTCGATCCTGGGATCGATGTAGGCGTAGAGCACGTCGACCAGCAGGTTGATCAGCACGTGCACGATCAGGATGAACAGGATGCAGCCCTGGATCAGCGGGTAGTCGCGGGTGGTGATCGCCTGGATCAGCAGGCGGCCGATGCCGGGATAGGTGAACACCGCCTCGGTCACCACCGTGCCGCCGATGAAGGCAGCCGCCATCAGCCCCACGACCGTGACGAAGGGCAACAGCGCGTTCCGGAGCACGTGGCGACCGATCACGTCGCGTTCCTTGAGCCCCTTCGAGCGCGCCGTCCGCACATAGTCGGCCTTGAGCTCGCCCAGCAGCGAGGCGCGGAGGAATCGCGCGAAGATGCCGGAGACGTAGGTGCCCAGCGTCAGCGCCGGAAGGAAGGTGTTCTTGATCGCCTGCAGCGGTGCCTCGAAGAACGAGACGTAGCCGGAGGCCGAGGGCAGCCACTGCAGCTGCACCGAGAACAGCAGGATCAGAAGGATGCCGAGCCAGAAGGTCGGCACGCCGAGAGCCAGAGCGCTCCAGCCGCTGAGCGCGCGGTCGATCCAGGATCCCGGATAGACCGCGCTGATGATCGCGACCGGGATGCCGAGGACGAGGCCGACGACGATCGCGAAGACGCCGAGCTGCACGGTCGCCGGAATGCGGTACAGGATCACCTGGAGCACCGGATCGCGGCTCTGGGTCGAGTAGCCGAAATCGCCGACGATGGCACCTTTGAACCACTGCCAGAACTGGACCATAATCGGCTGGTCGAGGCCGAGACGCTCGATCGCCGCCTGGATCTGCTCCTGGGTGCCGTTCTCGCCGACGATCGCGCCGATCGGACTTCCCGGCACCGCGTAGATCATGCCCCAGATGCCGACCGAGGCGATGATCACCACGGGCAGGAGCTGCAGCAGGCGGCGGATGATGTAGCCGGTCATGCCGCGCTCCTCTTGTCGCCCTCTTCCGCTTCCTCCTCGGCCTGCTCATGGCGCTCTTCCAGCGCCCAGGCGAGCGTGCGGCCGATAGTGTCGAGCGAGAGGATGGTCAGCGTCAGCACGATTCCGGGCAGGACCGCGTAGTACGGCGCCTCGTAGAGGTAGGACTTGCCGGTCCTGAGCATCTCGCCCCAGCTGGGGGTCGGCGGTGGGATGCCGACGCCAAGGAAGGCGAGCGCCGCCTCGAGCAGGATTGCGACCGAGGACAGGATCACCACCTGGACCAGGATCGGGCTCCAGGAGTTCGGCAGCACGGTCATGAACATGTTGTAGGTCGACGAGCCGCCGAGGGCCTCGACCGCCATCACGAAGTCGCGCTTCCTGAGCGAGAGCACCTGGGCGCGGGTGATTCGGGCGAAGCTGGGGATGCCGGTGATGCCGACCGCGACCAGGGCCGCGAGCTGGCTGCGCCCGAGGACCGCGATCAACGCCATCGCGAACAGGATGCCGGGCAGCGACAGCAGCACGTCGACGATCCGCATCAGGATTGCATCTCGCCAGCCGCCAAAGAAGCCGGCGACGAGGCCGATCGGCACGCCGAAGAAGGCGGCGACGGTGACCGCGCCGGCGGCGGTCAGCAGCGACGTACGGGCGCCATAGGCGACGCGGGCGAGGATGTCGCGGCCGAGCTCGTCGGCACCGAACCAGTGCTTCCTGCCCGGCGGCTCGAGCGAGCTGACCAGGTCCTGGGCAATCGGGTCATAGGGGATGATCCAGCGGGCGAAGATCGCGATGAAGACGACCGTCGCCAGGAACAGCACGCCGGCGAGCGCGCCCTTGCGACCGAGAACACGCTTGGCGAGGCCGAGTGCGCGGCGGGTCCCGTCCTTCATCGCGCGGCTCCCTTGGCCGTGGCTTCGAGCGGGCCGGCATAGTGGCAGGCGGAGCGCGTCGGCAGGCCAGGATAGGGCGCGAAGACCGGCTCCTCGACCGCGCAGCGGGCTGTCGCCTTGAAGCAGCGTGGATGGAAGTAGCAGCCGGAGGGCGGCTTCGCCGGATTCGGAATGTCGCCTTCGAGCACGATGCGGCCGCGCACGCCGCGGGTGTCGGGATCGGGGATCGGCACCGCCGACAGCAGCGACTGCGTGTAGGGATGGGTCGGCTGCTCGTAGAGCACCGTCTTCTCGCTCTCTTCCACGATACGGCCGAGATACATGACCGCGACGCGGTCGGAGATGTGGCGGACCACCGAGAGGTCGTGGGCGATGAAGAGATAGGCCAGCCCCAGCTCCTTCTGCAGGTCCTGCAGCAGGTTGATCACCTGGGCCTGGATCTAGACGTCGAGCGCGGCCACCGGCTCGTCCAGAATCAGCAGCTTCGGCTGCAGCGCCAGCGCACGCGCAATGCCGATGCGCTGGCGCTGCCCGCCCGAGAACTCGCGCGGATAACGGCCGAGCACGGTGCGCGGCAGCCCTACCAGCTCGAACAGCTGCTGGATCCGCTTCTCGCCGCCCATCTCGTCGTAGATGCCGTGGATGCGAAGCGGTTCGGCGACTATGTCGCCGACGGTCTTGATCGGGTTCAGCGACGAATACGGGTCCTGGAAGATGTACTGCATGTTCCGGCGGACCTTGCGGATTTCCGCCGGCGGCAGCTGCGTGACCTCCTGGCCGGCGAAGCGGACGCTGCCGCCGGTCGCCTTGATCAGGCCCATGATCGCGCGGCCGGTCGTGGTTTTGCCGCAGCCGGATTCGCCGACCAGGCCTACGGTCTCGCCGGCGTTGACGGTGAGGCTGACGCCATCGACCGCGCGCACCCAACCGACGCGGCGGCGGAGCAGCCCGGCCTTGATCGGGAAGTAGACCTTGAGATTGTCGACGCTCAGCAACGCCGGCTCGGCCTTCGGTGCAGCCGCGGCAACCGTCGCGGCAGCGCGGCCCTGGAGAGAGTCGGCGAAGAGCTTGGCGACCTCGTCGGCGTAATGGCAGGCCGAGCGATGGCCCGGATCGGTTTCCGCCAGCGGCGGCTCCTCGCTCTGGCACAGCGGCCTGTCGCGGCCGATCGGGCAGCGCGGATGGAAGGTGCAGCCTTTCGGCAGACGTGCCGGGTTCGGCGGCTGGCCGGTGATCGGCACCAGCCGCTCCTCGGCCGCATCGATACGCGGCAGGCTCTTCAAGAGGCCGACCGTGTAGGGATGCTTCGGCCGCTTGAAGATCTCCTCGACCCGTCCGGTCTCGACGATGCGGCCGCCATACATGACCGCGACGCGGTGCGCGACTTCGGCGATCACGCCGAGGTCGTGGGTGATCAGGATCACCGCGGCACCTGTGTCGGCCTGGCGCTTGGCCAGCACCGACAGCACCTGCGCCTGGACGGTCACGTCGAGCGCGGTGGTCGGCTCGTCGGCAATGATCAGGCGCGGCCGGCCGGCCATCGCCATCGCGATCACCGCGCGCTGGCGCATGCCGCCGGAGAATTCGTGCGGATACTGGACGACGCGTCCCGTGGGATCGGGGATGTCGACCTCGCGCAGCAGCTCGATGCCGCGCTCGCGCGCCTTCGATTGCGGGATCTGGCCGTGGGCGACCTGGCCCTCGGTCACCTGGCGGCCGATCTGGAAGACGGGATTCAGCGTCGTCGTCGGGTCCTGGAAGATCATCCCGACGTCCTGGCCGCGCATCTGGCGGAGCGTCTCGGCCTCGGCCGTCGTCACCTCGACATTGCCGAGCTGGATCGAGCCCTCGAGGCGAGCGGTTTCCGGCAGGAGACCGGTGATCGCCAGCGACGTCACGCTCTTGCCGGAGCCCGACTCGCCGACGATGCCAAGGACCTCGTTCGGATAGACGTCGAAATCGATGCCGCGGACGGCCGGCACCGGCCGCCCGGCGCCGACGAAGGTCACCGACAGTCCACGTACCGACAGAACCGGCTCAGACATCACGCCCCGCGATCACGCTTGAAGCCCCCTGAAAACGAGGGCGGCGGCGACCTGACGGGGTCGCCGCCGCCTTGACGACGTTCTTGCTTATTTGAACCCGATGGTACGACCGACGAGCATGTTGTCGATCTCTCGGCTGATGCCGCCGACGTTCTTGGCGGCGACGATGAGACCGATGTCGAAAGTGTTGGTCGGGATGCCGAACGCGGCCTCGACCAGCGCCTTGTTCAACTCGTCATAGGCGGCCTTCACCGGTGCGCCCGAGCCAAGCGTCGTGTCGACCTTGGCCATCGCTTCGACGTAGCGCTTGTGCGGATTGGGATCGCCGAGGACCGGGTTCTTGGTGGTGCGATAGATGCTGTTCGTGCCGACGCGGGTCGGGAACTTCTGGATGTTGCCGATGCCGCCGAAGATCGCCGCGAACTTGCCGGTCAGCATCGCGTCCGTGAGCTCCGCACCCTGCTTGATGTCGAGCTGCATGGTGATGCCGGCCTTGGCGACCGTGCTCTGCACGATCTGGCTGATCGCCACCGCGTCCTGGTCGCCGCCGTTGACGACGAGCTTCCAGTCGTTCATCTCGGCCTGCGACAGGCCCGACTGCTTCAGCAGGTCCTTCGCCTTGTCGATGTTGAAGGCGTAGGTGGTGTTGTAGGACTTGTCGAAGGCGGGGCTGGCGGGCGCCCACGGAAGAGCGACCACCTCGCCGACGCCGGCATATCCCACGCGAAGGATGGCTTCGCGGTCCATCAGGTAGTTGAAGGCCTGGCGGAACTTCTCGTTCTTGAACGGGCCCATCGTGGTGTTGATGCGGAACACCTGCACCAGCGGGCCGGGTCCCTGGATCAGCTGGTAGCCGGCGTTGCGCAGACGCACCGCGGTGCGCGCGTTGCCGCCGTAGATGAGGTCGACGGCGCCGGACTCGAGCGCCGCGGCGGCGGCGTCGTTGTCGCTGAAGATCGTCAGCACGATCTCGGAGACGATCGGCTCCTTCGGACGCCAGTACTTCTTGTTGGCCTCGAGGCGGACGCGCTGGCCGAGCACGCGCTCTGCCAGGATGAACGGGCCGGTGCCGGCGTCCTTGGTCTCGACCGCGTCGATGTCGACCGGATCGATCGGCGAGAGGAACTGCAGGAGGTCGGTGATCTGACGATCGGGGACCGGGTTGTTGAAGTTCAGCGTGATGGTGGAGGCGTTGTCGACCTTCCAGTCCTTCACGATCGACATCGTGGCGTAGACGTTCTTGCCCTTCTGCGGGTCGGCGGCCTTCTTCAGGCTGACCGCGACCGCCTCGGCGTTCAGCGGACGGCCCGAGTGGAAGGTGACGTCGGTGCGCAGGGTCAGCGTCACTGACTTGTTATCCGGCGCGATCTTCCAGGCGGTCGCCAGGCTCGGCACCGCCTGACCTTCCGGCGTGTACTCGATCAAGCTGTCGTACATGTTCTTGATCAGCGGGAAGTTGATCCCGGAGAACTGCATCGGATCGAAGTTGTGGATATCGGCGAGGATGGCGACGCGGAGACGGCCGCCCTTGAGTTCCTGGGCCGACGCGCCGGTCGCGGCGATCGAGAGGGCGGCGACTGCCAGCAGCAGCGCCCT
>JAEULB010000117.1 GCA_016792585.1 Rhodospirillaceae bacterium | reverse complement strand
CAGCTTGACGTCGTTCAGCAGCACCTTGCCGCGCTCGAACTGGTCCATCAGGCGGCCGGGGGTGGCGATCAGCACGTCGACGCCGCGGTCCAGCACCTGCTCCTGGTCGGAGAAGCTGACGCCGCCGATCAGGAGGGCCTTCGAAAGCTTGTTGTACTTGCCGTAGATGTCGAAGTTCTCGGCAACCTGGGCGGCGAGCTCGCGGGTCGGCTCGAGGATCAGGGAGCGCGGCATCCGCGCCTTGGCCCGGCCGGCGGCCAGGATGTCGATCATCGGGAGCGTGAAGGAGGCGGTCTTGCCGGTGCCGGTCTGGGCGATGCCCAGGATGTCGCGGCCCATCAGCACATAGGGGATGGCCTGCGCCTGGATCGGGGTCGGTGTCTGGTAGCCGGCGTCGGACACGGCCTGGAGGACCTGTTCGCTCAGGCCGAGGTCTGCAAACGACATCTTTGCGTTGCTGCTTTCAATCGGTTCGAAGTTGCGCTGTAGATTGTGGATAAAGGCCGAAATGTCAAACCTCTGCACCTCACAAGTCACGGATTTCCTTAACGCGTGGCCGATCGGCCGCGGTTCCGCTAGGGTCGAAAAATGCTCATAGAACGTGCCCGCTCGTGTCTCCTGATCGTCGATGTCCAGGAACGGCTCTTGCCATCTATTGCCTCCAACAGGACGGTTTTGGGCCGAATCTTGCTCCTGATGAAGTCCGCGAGGCGGCTCGGTGTCCCGATGATGGCCACCGAGCATTGGCCGGAGAACATCGGTCCGCTCGCGACCGCGGTGAAAGGCCAGCTCGGCGGGGCCGAGATCTTCGTTAAGCGGCATTTCGCCGCGACGGCCGAGGCGGGCTTCGAGCAGAAGCTCGACAAGGGCCGTCCCCAGATCGTGGTCTGCGGCACCGAGGCCCATGTCTGCGTCCTCCAGACCACGCTCGGCCTGCTCGCCGCGGGCATGGCGCCGATCGTCGTCTCGGACGGCGTCGGCTCGCGCGAGCCCTCCGATCGCGAGGTGGCGCTGACCCGCCTTCGGGACGCCGGTGTCCAGATCGCCTCGGCGGAGATGGTGGTCTTCGAGTGGCTCGAGCAGGCCGGCACGCCCGAGTTCAAAGACCTGATCACCCTGATCAAGTAGATGGCCGCGAAGCAGACGCTGCTGCTTCTGCCGGGGCTTCTCTGCGACGCGGCCCTGTGGGCGCCGCAGATCGAGGCGCTCTCCGACGTCGCCGACTGCCGTGTCGCCGACCTGACCCGGGACGAAGCGGTCGAGGCGATGGCGGAGCGGGCGCTCGACGGGCTGCCCGAGCGCTTCGCCGTCGCCGGCCTGTCGATGGGCGGTTATGTCGCGTTGTCGGTGGTCGCCAAGGTTCCGGACCGTGTCGAGCGCCTGGCCCTCCTCGATACCTCGGCCCGCGCCGATACGCCCGAGCAGAGCCGGCGTCGTCGTGGCCTGATCCAGCTCGCCGACCGCGGCGAGTTCAAGGGCGTCACGCCGCGCCTGCTGCCGATGCTGATCCACCCCGCACGGACCAGCGACACGGTCCTGACCCAGGTGGTGATGGACATGGCCGAGAGGGTCGGCAAGGACGCCTTTCTCCGCCAGCAGAAGGCGATCATGGGCCGGCCGGACCGCCGTCCGCTCTTGCCGAAGATCCAGGTGCCGACGCTCGTCGTCTGCGGCAGCGAGGACGCGCTGACGCCGGTCGAGCTGTCGCGCGAGCTGGCCTCCGGCATCGCCACCAGCCGGCTGGCGATCGTTCCCGACTGCGGGCATCTCGCGACGATCGAGCGACCCGAGCCGACGGCCACCGCGATGCGCCGTTGGCTCGCGGAAGAGCTCTAACTCTTCCGCATCTCCTTCTTCGCCTCCTCGAACGCGCCCATCAGCGCGGCGAAGGGCATCAGGGTCTCGTCGCCCGCCTTGAGCGCGCCCTCGAGCGCCTCGGCCGCGGCGCCGACGCGTGCGGCGCCGGCCGAGCGGGCGGCGCCCTTGATCGAATGCGCGAGGCCGCGCGCCTGCTCGCGGTCGCGATCGAGCGCGGCGGGTAGCTCGCCCCGCGCCTGCTCGACCGAGCGGGCGAAGAGGTCGAGCAGGTTGCGCCGTTCCTCGGTCGAATCCTCGAACAGCTCATCCAGGATCGTGCGGTCGAAGATCGGCAGCTCGCGCGGCGCCTCGGCCGCGACGAGGTCGGACGAAGAGGAGACGCCGGCGGTCCACTTGCGCAGCACCGATGAGAGCTGCGCCAGCGAGGCGGGCTTGGCGATGTAGTCGTCCATGCCGGCGGCGAGGCACTTCTCCGCCTCGCCCTGGAGTGCGTTGGCGGTCAGCGCCACGATCGGGATGCGCGGAATGCCGGGCCTTTCCTGGCTGCGCAGGGCCACGGTCAGGGCGAAGCCGTCCATGACCGGCATGTGGCAGTCGGTCAGCACCAGCGAATGCCGGTCGCGGTCGAATGCATCGAGCGCGGCGCGGCCGTCGGCAAAGATCTCGTAGCGGTAGCCCAGCTTCTTCAGCTGCTTGGCGATCACCGCGCGGTTGGTCGGGTTGTCCTCGGCGACCAGGACCAGCGCATCCGGGAACGGCGAGGCCACGTCGTCGGGCTTCGCCTGCGCTTCCTTGTCGACCGCCGGCACCAGCGCCGACAACAGCAGCGAGCGGCGGATCGGCTTGGTCAGATAGGCGGAGAAGCCCTGGCCCAGCGCCTTCTTGCGGTGATCGGGCTCGTCGAAGGCGGTCAGCAGAACGAGTCGGGTTGCCGCCAGCGTCGGCGTCTCGCGGATCGTGCGGCCGAGTGCCCAGCCATCGCTGTCGGGAAGACGCATGTCGAGGATCGCCGCCTGATAGGGCTTACCGGACGCGATGGCGCGGGCGAGCTCGTCGAGGGCGGCGCGACCGGTCTCGGCGGTCTCGGCCTCGGCGCCCGCCTCGACGAGGTAGCGCCGGACCAGGTCGCGCACCATCGCGCTGTCGTCGACCACCAGCAGGCGCTGGCCGTGAAGCGGCTTCCGCGTATCGGTGGGGCGTTCCGGCCGTCGGGCGAGCCTGGCGGTGAAGCTGAAGGTCGAGCCCTGGCCGCGGACGCTGGTCACGCCGATGGTGCCGTCCATCAGCTCGACCAGCCGCTTCGAGATCGAGAGGCCGAGGCCGGTACCGCCGAAGCGGCGCGTCGTCGAGCTGTCGGCCTGCATGAACGGCTGGAACAACCTTGCCATCTGCTCGCCGTCGAGGCCGATGCCGGTGTCCTTGACGTCGAAGCGGAGTGTCACCGACTCCAAGTCCTCGTCCTCGATGCGGGCGGAGATAGAGACCTCGCCGGTGTGCGTGAACTTGATCGCATTGCCGACGAGATTGAACAGGATTTGGCGGAGGCGCACCGCGTCGCCCGCTAGCGGATCGGGGACCGCCGGGTCGACGAAGGTGACGACCGCGATCTCCTTCTTGCGCGCCTCGGTGGCCAGCGTCTCGGCGACGCCTTCGACGACCTGGAGCGGCGACAGCTCGACCTGCTCCATCTCGATCTTGCCGGCCTCGATCTTCGAGAAGTCGAGGATGTCGTCGATGATCTTGAGCAGCGAGTTGGCCGACTCGCGAACCACGCTCACCATCTCCGACTGCTCGGCGTCCAGCCTGGTGCCCTTGAGCAGCTCCAGCATGCCGAGAACGCCGTTCATCGGCGTCCTGATCTCATGGCTCATCGCCGCCAGGAACTGCGACTTGGCCAGGCTCGCATGCTCGGCCTCCTGCCGTGCCTTCTGGGCCGCCTGCTCGGAGTCCTTCTGCTTGGTGATGTCGACGACGACCAGCATGCGGCCGCCCTCGGGCAGGGCCGCGACGAACTGCAGCGTCGAGACCGGAGGCGACTCGAACTCGACCTCGCGCGGCGCGAAGTCGTTCCCGAAGAATCGGTCGATCCAGGCCTTGGTGAACTGATCGAGCGGGACCCGGCGCAGGCCCGGAAAGCGGTCGTGGACATAGGCGCAGATCGCACTTATGTCGGGGTTCGTCTGGTAGAAGGCGTCCTCGGTGTCGGTGACCGCGCAGTAGGTGCGGTTCCAGTAGTTGAGCTTCTGGTTCTCGTCGACGACCAGGATGCCGATCGGCAGATGGTTCAGAATGGCGCGGAATTGTGCCTCGGTCGCCTCTGCCTCGGCGCGGGCGCGATGCGCGTCGCGCTGGGCGTCCTTCTGCGGGGTGATGTCGACGATGACGTTGACGGCGCCGCCGCTCTTCAAGGGCGCGATGATGTACTGGATGTCGTATCGGGGATCCTCGAAGGTCACCTCGCGGACCGAGAATCCCTCGACGAACATGCGCTTGCGCCGGGCCTCGACGAACTCCTCGACCGGCATGGTCTGCATATGCGGGTAGGAGTTGTAGATGAAGCGCGAGTTGTCATCGAGCGAGCGATGCGCATTCAGATTATCGGCGCTGACGCCGGTGTACTTGACGTAGGCCTCGTTCCACATCTCGATACCGCGGTCCTCGTCGAGGACCAGCACGCCGACCGGCAGCGACTCCAGGATGTCGCGCACCTTCGCTTCGGCAGCTTCCGTATCGGCCAGCGCTTTTCTGAGGCCTTCCTCGCTCCGCCGGCGCTCGGTGACATCGGTGATGACGCGGATGAAGCCGCCATCGGCGAGCGGGTTGGAGAAGACCTCGACGACCGAGCCGTCGGCTCGTGCTCGTTCGTAGGTATACGAATGGTTCGGCGGCGGCGCGCGCTCGTACCAGTAGTTGGTGATCGCTTCCTTGTCCTCGGGCATCTTCATGCCTTCGGGAGGCAGCACGTCGCCGTTCTCGATCTGCCTCACCAGCAGCTCGCGCAAGGTCGGCTCGGTCGCGAGGAACTCGGCCGGCAACGCGATCATGTCGACGTAGCGCTTGTTGAACGCGACGAGCCTCATGTCGGCGTCGAACATGGAGATCGCCTGGACCGTGTTGTCGAGGGTCGCCGACAGCACCGCCGACTTGCGCGCCAGCTCGGTCTCGCGGCCGCGCAGCGTCTCGATCGACTCGACGCGGGCGACAGCGACGCCGATCAGGGCGGCGGCGGCCTTCAGCGCCTCGATCTCGGCCTCCGACCAGACGCGTTCCACGAAGCAATCGTCGAAGCCGATGGTTCCCCACATCTGGCCCGAGACGAAGACCGGCACGCGGACCAGCGCCTTCATGTCCTGAAGCTCGAGCCAGCCGCGCTTCGGCTCCGGGAGTTGGCTGACGATCGCCTGTACCGTCTCGCCGCGGCGTCGCCGCTCGCGCCAGTCCTGGAAGGCGTCGTCCTTGACCGGCATGGTGCGGAGCTTCGGGTTGTCCCAGAACGAGCTGACGCCGGGACGGCGCCACTGGAACAGCTCCTGCTGCTTGTAGAGGTTGTTCTCGGCGAGATAGTCGTGGGCGAAGAGCACGCGGCTGACGCCGGTGACTTCGCCGATCGTCGCCAGCATGGTCTCGACCGGGCCGGTCCAGTCGTTGGATGCCAGGATCGCGCTCGCCGCCGTGTTGAGCGCCGAGACGACGGCGTCGCGCTGGCGCATCGCCGCCTCGGCCTGCGAGCGGCGGGTGATGTCGGTGTAGGTGGAAACGAAGCCGCCGTCCGGCAGCGGCGAGGAGCTGACCTCGATCACGCGGCCGTTCGGGCGGTGGAACTCGAAAACCCGGCTTTCGACGAAGCGCCTGTCGGTCGCGTAGCGTTCGTGCGCGATCTCCTCCGTGACGTCGGGGCCGTAGTCGCGCCGCGCCGCCATGGTGCGGACCAGCCGGCGAAAGCCCTGCGGGTTCGCGACCGCGCTCTCTTCGACGTCGAACAGCTCGAGGAAGCGGGCGTTGAACGCCTTCACGTTGAAGTTCGCGTCGAC
>JAEULB010000077.1 GCA_016792585.1 Rhodospirillaceae bacterium | reverse complement strand
GTGCTTCGGGGTGTCGGCGTAGTTCTTGGCGACCATCACAGGGATCGTCTGCGGCCCCTCCTTCAGGCGCGCCAGGATCTGCGCCTCGCGGTTGAGCCGGTGCTCGATGCACGCCTTGACGAACGGGATCGGATCTCGGATCTCGGCGCCGTGGGTCGGGATGTAGACGGTCTCGCCCCTCGGCAGCAGCTTTCTCAAGCTCGCGAAATAGTCGGCCATGTTGCCGTCGGGCGGGGAGATCACGGTCGTCGACCAGCCCATCACGTGATCGCCGGTGAGCAGCGCCTTGTCCTCGCGCACCGCGAAGCAGAGATGGTTCGAGATGTGGCCGGGCGTATGCACCGCCTCGACGGTCCAGCCGCCGCCTTCGACCACCTCGCCGTCGGCGAGCCTGATGTCCGGGGCGAAGGCGAGCTCGCCCTCCTGCTCGGGCGTCTCGCCGGCGGGCGGCCTGGGGTGCGGGCCGAAGGCATGGATCTTCGCCCCGGTCGCGCGCGCGATCGCCGGCGCTGCCGGCACATGGTCGGAATGCGTATGCGTGACCAGGATGTGCGTCACCGTCTCGCCGCGGACGGCGCGCAGGACGGCATCGATGTGCTCCGGATCGTCCGGGCCTGGATCGACGACCGCCACAGTGCCGCGGCCGATTATGTTGGTGCCGGTGCCGTGGAAGGTGAACGGGCTCGGGTTCCGCGCGACCACGCGGCGGATGAGCGGCGTTACGTCCGTTGCGGCGCCGTAGTCGAACGCGAGCGTCTTGACGAAAGGAATGGCGGGCATGTGCCCATCCTACGGCCTTGCGGGGCCGGCGGCATCCTTCCCCTCGACCGGCTTATCCCTCCATCTCCGGGCGGATGACGCTGGAGTTGGAGTTCGACGCGGTCTGCTGCGGCTCGTGAGGCGACGAGTCCCAGGACGGCAGGGCCTGTCCCGGATCCTCCGCCCGGCTACCGGTCGTTCGCCGGCTGCGGCTTGGCGCCGGCGAAGCGAGAGGCGAGGAGCTGAGCCAGACGCTCATAGTCGTCGGCCATACGGAAAAGCGCTTCTTGTGCCTCTGCATCGGTCATCCCCTTGGCCGCCGCGCGGATCTCGACAGCCAGCGATCGGAATCGCCGGACGCGGTCGGGTGCTGAAGTCTTCATACGCTCGGTCTGTTACCGTCATCCGTTCGGTCGCGTGCATGGTAGGTTCAGGAAGCCGGCATCGCAGGTGAGTTTCCGGTGACCGGCGAGACAGATCCGCTCATATGTCGAGGCCTCATGACCCACGATCTTTCGAAGACCGCCGCCGATCTCGAGCGCCTGCTCCGGCTGCGTGCGATTCCGTTCGGCATGAAGCTGTTCACCGATGTCGAGGAGATGACGGCGATTCCGCGCATCCGCCGCCCGAAGGCGACGGTGCACACGCTCGACCAGATCGTCGCGCAGGCAGCAAGGCTCGGATGGACCGTCGGCATCACCGCCGAGGATCTGGTCGGATCCCAGTGCCGCGCTGTGATCGGGCTCACGCCGCAAGATGAAGTCTGGAGGTCGGGCGCGAACTACGTCGGCGTCTGGTACTCGACGCCCGAGGACGCGCGCGCGCACCAGGAGGCGATGGAGGTGGTACCGCACGGCACGTACCGGGCGCTCGCGGTGTCGCCGCTCGCCAGCGGCCGGCTCGACCCGCCCGACATCGCGCTGTTCTACGCGACGCCCGGCGCGATGATGTACTTCATCAACGGGCTGCAGTGGCAGGGCTACAAGCGCTTCGACTGGAGCGTGGTCGGCGAGTCGGCCTGTGCCGACTCCTGGGGCCGGGCGCTCAAGACCCGCGAGCCCAGCCTGTCGATCCCGTGCTTTGCCGAGCGGCGCTACGGCGGAGTGCTCGACGACGAGATGCTGATGGCGCTGCCGCCCGAGATGCTGACCAAGGCGATCGCCGGCATGGAAGCACTGGCCAAGAACGGCTTCCGCTATCCGTTCCCGCAATACGGCATCCAGCAGGACGTGCGCGCCGGCATGGCCCACAGCTACGGCGACAAGCGCTAGCGATGCCGAAGCGGGCGGGACTATCGAAGGAACCGCCGCACGCGCTCCGCCGCATCCGCGAGGCGCGCGACCTGAGCCGTGCCGAGCTCGCGCGCAGGTCCGGCTTCTCCGAGAGCCACATCGTCAAGCTGGAGCGCGGCGAGGCCAGGCTGCACGTCGACGATCTCGCCGACTTCGCCCGTGCGCTCGACTGCGCACCGGCCGATCTGGTCAGCCCCGACGCAGGTGTTCCCGATCCGACCGTCCATGCGCCCGTCGTCGACCTGACCGAGCTCGACGAGATCGACGAGGTCGTCGCCAGATGCCCGCACGGCACCGTGCCGGTGCCGGGCTCCGCCCGACGCGCCGTCGCGGTGCCGCTGCTGGATGCCTCGATGGATCGCGTGGCGCCGCTCGGCAGCTTCGCCGTGTTCGACCGCGACGACCGCGCGCTCAAGGATGGGGAGATATACCTCGTGCGCGTCGGCGAGGACACGTGGCTCTGCCGCCGCTGGGTCGCCAAGGGCGGCCGTCTCGAGCCGGACTCGCGCGAGCGCGGGCACCGGGCGATCGCGGCGAAGGGCACGCCGGTGGTGGCCGGACGCCTGATCGCCGTCATCCGCAAGCTCTAGGGCGCGACGAACTCCGAGGCGACGACCGTGCGGACGATGCGGCTGTTGATCCGCAGCGGCATCACCAGGCGCCGGTAGGGCGTACGGGGAAGCGGCCGTCCCCCGGCGTCGAGCCGGGCGCGGTCGACCAGCTCGCACAGCGGGGTGTCGCTCGAGATCGCGGCGAGGTAACCGTCCCGGGACGTGCGGACCGTCGTCGGATCGCCGAAGGCTTCCTGGGGCTGGCCGATCAGCCGCGCGCGGGCGGCCGCATCGGCGAAGGTGACGCCGGCGCCGAGGAAGCGATAGATGAAACGGCCAAGATGATCGAAGTCGACAACCAGAAGATGTCGGTCGAGACCGCGAGCCTGGAACCGGCTTAGCAAGGCCAGCGCATCGCCGGTCCGGCTCTCGCGCCAGAGTTCGAGGTAACGCGCCAGAGACGAGCCCCCGGGAGCCAGCCGGCTTGGGTCCAGCCGGATGCGCCGTTCCGGCGGAGTCTGTGATATTTCAGTATCTTGATTAAGTTGACGCAAAATTCACTTACCTATTTCCGGTATTATGGCTAACCTATTGTTGACATTCAATCCGTCGCCGCGAGGTGCGGTAGGGGAGAGGGGATGCCGGACAGCGTCCGGACCGACCAGCCCGAGGAAGAGTACCGCGTCACCCTGTCGGTGCAGGGCGACGACGCTGCGCCGCGCTTCCTGAACGGCGACCGCCTCGTCTGCGCGCCCAAGGCCGCGGCCAAGGTCGGCGACGACATCGTCGTCATCATCCGCGACGGCAATATCCGCGTTGGCCGGCTTTCGTCGCTGGAGACCGAGCGGGTGATCATCGAGCATGGGCCGGTGGATCTCCCGATCCTGCGCACCGAGATCGGCGCGATCTGGCCGATCCGCCAGCTCGCGCGAAACGACGGCCGGCTGACCGCCGCCGACTGACGGCGCGACGGTTTCCCGCCGCGCCGCCCCTCGTCGGACGATCGACGACTCAGAAGATCAACGCATCACCTGACCGCGGATCTCGCCGCCCGGATGAGCGGCGGTGTGGATGTTGATGTACCAGCGACCGGCGAGCAGGTCGGCAGCCTGTGCGTCGTTGAGCGTCGCCGAACCGGCGGCCGGGCTCGCCATGCCGGCGGCGCCGATCGGGAGCGCGACGCCGGCATTGGCGCCGGGCGCGGCGGGTCCGTGGAAATGCGCCATCGTCGCCGGGCCCGTGAGCCCGCCGTAGGTGACGTTCCAGGTGAGCTGCTTGGTCGCCTGGTTGAAGGTCATCGTCGCCGTGCCGGTCCCGGCGCTCGGGTTCGGCGGCACTTCCTGGGCGCTGCTGAGAGTGGCGCGGAGAGTCATCGGCGCCTGGGCCGTCGACTGCATGCTGTTGCCGCATGCTGCGAGAAGGCCGACGGCGCCGAACAGAACGATGATCGAGGCGGTACGACGGAACATGGTCACGCTCCCTTGTGGGTTGCTACGACGACATGCCCCCACGACAGCTTGGACCTGACCCTCGCCAATGGCAAGGGCAGGGCCGGCAGCTCAGCTCTTGGTGTCGACCACGTTGCCGACGATCGGGATGTGGGAGATCGCGTCCTTGAGGCGCTTGACGATCCCGGGGCCGGTCGGCTTCCGCGATTTTGCTTTCTTCGCCGTCTTCCGGCGGGTCGGCGCCGTCGCCTTCTTCATCGCCGATCGCGCCGTCCTGGTCGCCGAGGTGGCAGCCTTGCCGACCTTCTTCTTGGCCTTGCGCGCGGCCTTGGTTGCCGCGGTCATGGCTTCATCCGCCGTCTTCTTCGCCTTGCGGACGGTCTTGCTGACGGTTGTCGAGGTGCGTGCGGTCTTGGGCGAACGCTTCGAGGTCCGCTTGCGCGTGGTCTTGGAAACCATGGGAACTCCCCTTCAGTGAGGTGCTGCGGTAACGCAGCGACTCTCGGCGGGTTCCCTTGGCAGCGGATTTCACTCTCTTATTCGGTTCGTTGACGGCCAGGGGAGCGCCCGCCTGTAATCCGGCGATCACGTCAACGGAGGTGGGATTCCATGGAAATCGAATGGGCGAACCTGAAGGCGCATGAGCTGCGCAAGCTGGCGGAGCAGGATGCGATCGTGATCCTGCCGGTCGGCGCGATCGAGCAGCACGGGCCGCACCTGCCGGTGCAGGTGGATTCCCGCCTCGGCGGCGAGGTGGCGCGCGCGGCGGCCCGGATCGTCGCCAAGACCCAGCCGATCGTGGTGACCCCGGTCCTGTGGTGCGGGCTCTCCGACCATCACATCCCGTTCGGCGGCACCTTGTCGCTCGACTACGACACCTGGTACCGGGTGCTTCGCCGGCTGGTGAACTGCCTGGTCGAGCAGGGCTTCCGCCGGATCTGCATCGCCAACAGCCACGGCGGCAACGTCGCCGCGTCCAAGGTCGCGGTCGCCGACCTCACGACCGAGTTCAAGATCCCGATCGTCACCACCGGCTACTTCCACGAGGCCGAGAAGGAGTTCGCGGCCCTCCTGGTCCGCCAGAAGGGCACGCAGCATGCCTGCGAGGCCGAGACATCGATGATGCTGCAGTTCGAGCCGGGCCTGGTCGACACCTCGGCCTTGAGCAAGATCGCCGGGCCGAAGACCCAGGGGATATCGGAGATCTCGGCCAACGGCGCGTATCGCTGGTACTCGTTCGCGCATCGCACGCATAACGGCGTCATCGGCGACCCGACGCTGTCGTCGGCGGAGAAGGGGAAGAAGCTGACCAAGGCCGCGGCCGAGGCGGTGGCGCGCCTGCTGCTGAACCCGCACACCTGGGCCGACTTCGTCGATCTCCGCTCGAAAGAGACCGGCGGAATCGCGCTCAAGCAGCCGAAGCGCGGCGGCAAGCCGCGCCCCTACAAGGCACCGAAGGTCAACGGCAAGGAAACGCCGCTGCCGGGCAGGTCGGGGTTGCTGTAGCTAGTCCAGGCGCCAGACCGTGATCGGCTCGGCATAGCCTTTCACGGTCTCCGTGCGCCGTTCGGCCGACCCGAGCGCCGGACCGATGGCGTCGGCGACCGCATCGGACACGAGAAGCCGCGAACCGAGGTTCTTGTTCAGCTGCTCGATGCGGGCGGCGAGGTTCACGGTGTCGCCGATAACCGTGTACTCCTTGCGGCGCGGCGAACCGACATTGCCGGTCATCGCCATGCCGAAGTGAAGGCCGATGCCGACCCGGGGCGTGGGCTCGCCGGCCGATTTGCGCCGGTCGATCTCGGCCAGGATCTCGCGCGCCGCGGCAAGGGCATGCTCCACGGCGCGCGGGTCCGACAGCGGCGCGCCGAAGATCGCCATGAAGCCGTCGCCGAGGAATTTGTTGACGATGCCCTGGTGACGGTCGACCGCCTCGACCATGAAACCGAAGGTGTGGTTGAGGAACCCGACGACCTCTCCCGGCGTGCGCTCGCGGGTGAACGCAGTGAAGTCGCGGATGTCGAGGAACATGACACAGACCCGTCGCGCTTCGGCCTCGGTCTCGATCGTGCTGCCGAGCAGGCGCTCGACCACCGACGGCGACACGTGCTGGCCGAAGAGGTTGACGACGCGCTCGCGCGCCGCCGACTCGGTCAGCACGCGTACCAGGTTGGCCCGCAGGCGCATCGCCACGAGACCGGCCACGACCCCGGCGATCAGCATGATGAGAGCACGGGCCTGGTGGAAAAGCGGCGTCAGCAGCGCCTGATCCGCCGATGAAGAGAGCGGCAGGATATAGGCGGCGACCGCCATGTACTCGGCCGCGGCGACGGTGCCGGTCACCATCGGCAGCGCGAAGTTGAGCCTCAGCGTCGAAGCGAGGATGAAGACGAAGTAGAGGAGGGACGGCCAGCCGCCGAAGACGAGATCCGGCGCCACAAAGGTGCTGGCGACCAGCATGATCACCGACGGCAGGCTGACCTCGATGGCCGCGTTGACATAGCGGGCGATCCAGGGTGGATGCGTTCCCCGTGCGGCCAAACGCGAAAGAATGAAGACGACGAAGCCTTCGTACAGGATGAACGGACCGAAGGACGCGAGCCACACGCGCCAGGTGACCGGCCGGATGACGAATTTCTGGATCGCGTCATGGCCGACGGCGAAGACGATCGTGACGATGGCGACGAGCACGCTCAGGCTTATGGCGAGGACCTTCGCCCGCAGGATCTCGCTGGCGATGATGTCGCGCACGAGCGCCTGCGCGAAGCCGTCATCCGTCGACTTTGCCGTCACCCGACGACTGTCTCACCGGGCCGGAAGCGAGGCAAGGATCGGCTCCCTCTCCCGACGGCGGCGGGAGAGGGAGTCCGAAACGTCATGACAGCCGATCGACCTTACGCCGCCAGCCGTGACGGGAGCTGGCAGACGCGCTCGTCCCAGGCGAGGTTGATGCGGCTCTCGGGCTTGCCCGCCAGGCGCTCGGCGACCAGGCCCTCGGCCAGCGAGCGGTCGCCCGCGCGCAGCGCCGCTTCGACCAGCGTCCACGAGAAGATGTCGCGCTGAGCGTGGCTGCCGCCGAAGCGGTTGGCCTTGCCGCGGACCGGCAGCAGGTGCTCGACCGCCTCGTCATAGGCGCCGCGGCCGAAGGCCATGAAGCCCTTGAGCGAGGGAAGGCCGATCTCGCGCGACATCATCGCGTTGGTGCCCTTGCCCTCGGCCGAGCGCTCGGCCGCCTTCAGCAGCAGCTTCTGCTCGGCCGCCCGGCCGGCACCGATGAACGACATCATCGCGTGCAGGTCGTTGAAGGCGTAGTAGCCGTCGTTCAGGCGGCTGGTCCAGCCGTCGGCGATCTTGGTCCAGCGGTCGCCGACGTCGTGGCCGAACGAGGAGAGGCGCCACATCATCGCCGCGCCGTCGACCAGCTCGAGCGCCTGGCTGTAGCCGTTGGCGGCGATCTTCTTGTCGAAGATCCCGAGCGCGCCCTTCACGTCGCCGGTGTCCAGCACGAACAGCGCCTGGTGCCACCAGTTGTGGAAGTTGAAGAGGCCGTTCGGCGCCCAGTGGGCCGACGTGGTCTCGAGCCACTCGGCGCCGTCGGTGGCGCGTCCCTGCATCTCCATCACATGGGCCACCGCATGCGCGGCCCAGGCGTCGCGGCCGTCGAGCGCGACCGCCTCGCGCCCCATGGACTCGGCCTGGGCGTAGTCGCCCGACTCCTCCAGGCCGAAGGCGTACATGCCGAGCACGAAGCCGTAGTTCGGCACGTTCTTGTCCCAGTGCGGCAGAACGCGGGCCACCCGGTCGCGCAGCATGTGCGAGTATCCCAGGAAAAAGTCGGTCAGCTGCGCGAACTGGACCGCCAGGGTGTCGCGCGGGTAGAGCATCGCGGCGCGGCCCCAGCGGTCGTTCGCCTCATCGAAGCGGCCGTCGAGCCAGGCGCGGGTCGCGGCGATGTGCAGGCGCTCGCGGTCGTTGGCCTTCGCCAGCAGCGCTTCGGCGGCGGCGACCGACTTCGCAAGCTCGCCTTCGAACGCCTTGTCGCCGGTGGTGGCCAGCATGCCGGCGCGGAAGGCATGCGCCATCACGAACTCAGGATTCTCGGCGATCAGGCGGTCGACCGCGGCGAGCGGGTCGGCCTGATAAGCGTTCATCAAGGTGATCGCGCCTTCGAGCCCGCGGATATCGGCGGCGGAGGCGTTGGAGACCGGATTGCCCCAGAGGTCGGTAGTGGTACGCATCATCTGTCGTCCTTCGTGCTTCGTTCGCTCTTCCCTGAGCGGAGCGATGGAATACGTCGGAATCAGGCGGACGCTCTAGCCGACTTATGGTAAAGCCCGGGAATAATTCTTCCCGCCAACGCGTTAGTTCGATTTCCCGGGGCTGGGACGCCTTTGTTCGTGCCCCGAACTGTACCGACGGTGGAGTGACGAAGATCACAATGACTGCGCAGATGACCGCCCAGATTTCGGTTCCGCAAACCGTTCCCGATGCGAAAATCCCTTGTGAGAAGCCAAGCCCGTGCGCGAAGCCATCGGCGCGCGAGCGGCTGATGGATCTCGCCAAGGTCTCGATCATCCAGAAGGGCTTCGCCGGCACGTCGATCGACGAGCTGGTGGCCGGCGCGGGCATCACCAAGAGCGGGTTCTTCTATCACTTCCGCGACAAGCGGGAGCTCGCGATCGCGCTGGTCGAGCGCCACTTCGAGCAGGACGACGAGATCCTCGACGGCATCTTCGGGCGTGCCCGCGAGCTCGACGACGATCCGCTGCGCGCCTTCCTGATCGGCGTGAAGCTGCTGGCCGAGTTCCTCGACAACCTGCCGGCCAACTATCCGGGCTGCCTCGTCGCCTCGATCTGCTACCAGGAGCAGCTCTTCAACCGCGAGGTCCGCGATCTGACCCGCGAGGGCATGCTGAACTGGCGCCTCCGCTTCGCCGGGTACCTGAGGGAGATCGCCGAGCGCTATCCGCCGAATCTGGACGGGGAGCTCGACGACCTGGCCGACATGCTGACGACCCTGGTCGAGGGCGGGCTGATCCTCGGCAAGATCCAGTCGGAGCCCGAGCTCCTGCCGCGCCAGCTGCTGCTCTATCGCAGCCTGGTCAAGGCGGTGTTCGCCGGCGCCTGAGCGGAACCTGTCGCACCGGCGACGCGTTGTCGGTGGGAGGAGGCGCCCATGCTGCCATCCACCACCACCCGCGTCGCCGACAACACGGCACCCGAGCTCAACGACGCAATCCGGCGCCGGACAGAGGCGAACCTCGCCTACTTCGCCCAGCATCCGGACGAGATCCAGGCGCGGCTCGACGAGCTCGACCGCGAGTGGGACATCGAACGCGTGCTGGAGACCCAGGCATCGTCGCTGACGCTCTTGGGCACGGTGCTGGGCGCCACCGTGAACAAGCGCTTCCTGATCCTGCCTGCCGTGGTCGGCGCGTTCTTCCTTCAGCACGCGCTGCAGGGCTGGTGCCCGCCGGTGCCCGTGCTGCGCCGGCTTGGTGTCCGCACCCAGAGCGAGATCGAGGCCGAGCGCCATGCGCTGAAGGCGCTTCGCGGCGACTTCCGGTCGGGCGAGAAGGTGCTCCGCTTCGTCCGGGGCCGCGCCCGCTAGCCCTTTCGCGGCACGGCCGATCGGGGTCGATTTCGGCCGTCCATCGGATATTCTCTGCTTCCTACCTCACGGCCGCCGCGGATCCCGCCGCCGGCCAACGTCCCTAATCGGAAGGAAGCACTCATGGCCTCGTCCCAGAAGATCGCCATCGTCACCGGTGCGGGCAGCGGCATCGGCCGCGCCGCCGCGCTGTCGCTTGCCAAGGACGGCTTCGCCGTGGTGCTGGCCGGCCGGAAGAAGGACACGCTGGACGAGACGGCGAAGCGCGCGGGCTCGGCCAAGACCCTCGTCGTGCCGACCGACGTCCAGGATCACGCCTCGATCAAGGCGCTGTTCGCCAAGACCAAGGAGGCCTTCGGGCGGCTCGACGTGCTCTTCAACAATGCCGGCATCGGCGCGCCCGGCATCAACATGGAAGATCTCACCTACGAGCAGTGGATGGCGGTGGTGCAGACGAACCTGACGGGTCCGTTCCTCTGCACGCAGGAAGCCATCAAGATCATGAAGGACCAGACCCCGCGCGGTGGCCGCATCATCAACAACGGCTCGATCTCGGCGCACACCCCGCGTCCGAACTCCGCGCCCTATACGGCGACCAAGCATGCGATCCAGGGCCTCACCAAGTCGACTGCGCTCGACGGGCGCAAGTACGACATCGCCTGCGGCCAGGTCGATGTCGGCAACGCCGCGACCGAGATGACCGAGCGCATGCAGAAGGGCATCCTGCAGCCGACCGGCGAGATGATGGTCGAGCCGCGCATGGACGTGCAGGCGGTCGCCGGCGCGGTCTCCTACATGGCGAGCCTGCCGCTGGATGCGAACGTGCTGTTCCTGACCGTGATGGCGACGAAGATGCCCTTCGTCGGTCGCGGGTAACGGGCCGCGGTTAGAACTTCTTCGTCACGGACGCGATCACCCGGGCGCCGCAGAGCGAGGTGCCCCCGGAGCATTCGCGCTTCGAAAGGTCGGTGTCGACGTAGGAGAGTCCGAGGCTGAGGCCGAGGACCTCCTTCGTCACGCCGAGGCTCCAGTCGAGATAGTCCGGCGCGCCGAACACGGCGTTCCTCTCGATCGACTGGTGCCCGACATGGCCGCTCGCGACCAGGCCCCAGGGCAGCGGCACGTCGAGGTTGGCCTGCAGGTAGAGCGCGTCGCCGCTGCCGCCGAAGTAGTCGGTCGAGTAGTTGGCACCGACGGTCAGCGCCGCCATGCCGAAGTCGTAACCGAGCTTGGCCGCGACCTCGACGAAGTCGTAGTTCAGCGTCGAGCGGGCACTCGGATAGACGTAGTAGACGAAGCCCAAGTCCCAGGTGACCTCGCCGATCTTGCCGCGCACGCCGCCGGTGACGTCGAGCTCGATGTTGGCATCGGTGAAGTTCACGCTCGACCCCCAGATGCCGAGATAAGGCGCGACGCTGCCGACCTCGACGCCGTATTCGAGTCCGACCTGGACGGCCGGATCGCTGTCGCTCTGCGAGATGCCGCGGAAGGCGTAGTCGGAGGTCAGGGTCGCGAGGCCGGTGATCGCCCCCGGAATGGTCTGGGCGACGGCGGGCAGGGTTGAGAGGGCAACGAGCAAGGCGAGCGATACGGGGCGCAGGCGGGTCATGGAGGTCTCCGGTTCGGAACTGGTCCGAGCGGGTCCATGACAAATTCCGTGCCAGCAGCGTAAGCGCGCTTTTCCGGCGTTACGGCGCGATGCGGGTCCGCGCCTCTGCCCGAGAAATGCTCAATTGCCCATGCTCGCGGCTAATCCATCGTCGATCGGAGCGGCCGGTGCTCGACCGTCATGAAGACCAAGAGCGCGAGCAGGAGCGCCGCCACGACGGTCGAGAACATGACGCCGAAGGCTTCGGCGACCTCGATCCGTGCGGCCGGCGCCAGAGGCTGGCGGACCAGCTCGTCCAGGCTGCCGAGACCGGCCATGTCGGGAACCCAGGCGACGATCAGGCCCAGGACCAGGGCCGAGGCGGCGGCGATCAGGATCGCCGCGCCCAGCGCTCGCGAGAAGCTGATCGCGCCGGTGACCGCGCCGATGTCGCGGCGCTCGACCGCGTTCTGGGCGGCGACCATCGTCACCGGGAAGATCACGCCGATGCCGAAGCCGAAGATCGTCAGCAGCACGGTCGTCTCCAGCGCCGAGACCCGGCCGGCGAAGAACGCCAGCACGGCGAGCGAGCCGATCGAGACCGGAAGCCCGACGAACGGCGGCATCCGGTACTTGCCGTGGGTCTTGGTGTAGCGGCCGGCGAGCCAGGCGGTGAAGGTCGACGAGATCATCATCGGCATCATCAGGAATCCCACGGTCGCGGCCGGGATCTGCAGGCCCACCTGATAGAAGGTCGGCGCCAGGACCGCGACGACCATGTAGGCGCCGAACGAGAGGAAGATCGCGGTCAGCGTCGGGCCGACGACGCGGTCGGTGAAGAAGCGAGGCAGCAGGATCGGATCGGGGATCCGGGCCTGCCGGAGCGCGAAGGCGGCGAGCACCACGATGCCGAGCCCGAGACCGGCCAGGAGCTCGGGCGAGTTCCACGCGAAGCGGGTGCCGCCGAGCGACAGCGCCAGCAGCAGCCCGACGCTGCCCGCGGCCAGCAGCACGATGCTGAGCCAGTCGAAGGGCGCCTTGCGGCCATGGATCGGCACGCGCTTGAGCGCGCTGTCGGAATAGAGGAGGGCGGCGATGCCGATCGGCAGGTTGAGCCAGAAGATCGACGGCCATCCGAGATGCTGGGCCATGATGCCGCCGACGCTGGGGCCGAGCAGCGACGACGAGCCCCAGACCATCGAGAAATAGGCGCTGTACTTGCCGCGCTCCCGGGGCGCCACCACGTCGGCGACCGCCGCCTGGGCCGAGGTGATCAGCGCGCCGCCGCCGATGCCTTGCAGCGCCCGGGCGAGCGTCAGCTCCAGCATCGAGGTCGCAAGCGCGCAGAGCACGGATGCCACCAGGAACACCGCAAGTGCCGCATGCAGCAGGCGGCGGCGGCCATAGAGATCGCCGAGCTTGCCGGCGATCGGGGTGATGCAGGTCGAGGTCAGCAGGTAGGCGGTGATGACCCAGGAAAGCATGTGCACGTCGCCGAGGTCGGCGGCGATCGAGGGCAGCGCCGTCGAGACGATCGTGGTCTCGAGGGCGGCGAGAAACATCATGGTCATCGCGCCGCCGATAGCGGCGCGGACTTCCGGCTCGGTAAGCTGCATGAAGAAGATGGTCCGGGGAGGGGAGGAGGAGTTTCTCCCAATCTATCATTCCGGCGGCTGGCCCCCAATGCGGCACCTCGTACCCCCTCCCCCGCGTACGAAGCGGGGGAAGGAGCTCGACTACGAAGCGGCTACTTGCTGACCATCGGCAGGTAGATGTCGGTCAGCCACTCCTTCGGCGGATGCTCGCGCGGGTTGTTGAGGTATTCCTCGAAGCAGGGGCGGTCTGCGGGCTCCTCGCCGCTTTTCGGCAGCCAGGTCCCGAACAGCCACGCATAGGCGGTCGGCAGCTCGGCATAGGGTCCTTGGTGTCGGAGCACGGCGTGGCGCCCCCCGGCGATCTCGTGCAGGCGGAAGTCACCGTCGAGCGTCACGTCGGGGCCGATGGTCAGGCAGGCATCCGAGCGCAGCGCTTCGGGTTTCACGGCGCTCTGGTCGTCGTAGAAGATGCCGAACATCCGGCAGCTCTGGGTGAGGAGCCCCTTCGGTCCTGCCCAGGCGAGGATCCGATCGAAGGCGGTGCCGATCTCCATGTAGGGACCGACATGGCGAATGGCCGAGACGCGGATCGGCGGCGTCATGCGGACGTCGACGGTGTGCATGCCGAGGTTCTCCTCCTCATAGGCCGGCTCCAGCGGCGAGAGCCGGCCGGTTTTGCGGTAGGCGGCCGGCGTCGCGCCGTAGGCGGCGACGAAGGCGCGGGTGAAGGCGGCGACGCTGGCGTAGCCCGCGCGCTGGGCGATCCGCCCCATCGCCAGCTCGCTCCGGACGAGGTCGCCAGCGGCGCGGCTCAGGCGGTTGCGCCGGAGCGTGTCGGCGACGGTCTCGCCGACGACCTGCCGGTAGATGCGATGGAAGTGGAACGGCGAGAAACAGGCGACCTCGGCGAGCCGGTCGAGATCGAGCGGATCGTCGAGGTGCTCGCCGATATGGCGCATCACCCGGTCGATCCGGCGGCCGTAGTCGCTCTGAGTCTGCGCGCGAAGCGTCATGCCGGCGACAGTAGCGAAGCCGGCTTGATCGCGCTTGCTGGCTTTAGGTCAGGTCGAGCACGAAATCGAAGCGGCCCTGGCCTTCGGCGAGCGCGATCTCGAGCTCGCGCCGGTAGATCCCGTCGCGGGCATTGCCGGGCTCGCCCGGGAAATAGAGCTGCGTGGTCAGCGGCCGCCCGCCGGGTGCCGCGACCTTCACGTGGATATGCGGCGTGCGTCCCGGATAGCGACCGGGTCGGATCGTCGTGAGATCGTAGCGACCTTCTGCGTCGGTGGTCAGATGCCCCCGAAGCCGGAAGCCGGCGTTGTCGTAACGGCCGGCATCGTCGGCCTGCCAGAACTCCAGCTTCGCACCGGCGATCGGACGGCATCCTGTCGTGGTCACGCGGCCAATCAGGTGCAGGCGCTCGCCGCTCATGCCGGGATCGACCAGCGAGGCGCGAAGCGGCGACTGCGGCTTGAAGTACGGGCCCTCGGTCTGGCGGATCGTGACGCGGCCGCAGGCCGGCGTCGGCTGGGCGAGCGCGGGACGCGCGATGGCCAGCGACGCAGCACCAGCAAGAACGAGACGGCGAGAAAGGATCGGCATGATGCCTCGTGTTACGACGCGGCGGCCGCGGCTCCTGCGCTCTCGCCGGGCCAGCCGCAGGCGGCGAGCGCCTCCCTCATATGGGGCGGCACCGGCGCGGTCGCACCGATGGGGCCGCGCGACGGATAGAGCGGGAGTTCAATTGCGCGCGAGTGGAGATGAAGCCTCGGCCCGGCCTTGCCATAGACGGGATCGCCGAGGACCGGGCAGCCGAGATGCGCCAGGTGCACGCGGATCTGGTGCGTGCGGCCGGTACGCGGAAAGCATTCGATCCAGGCGCGGCTGCCGTCCGATCCCAGCACGCGATAGTCGGTGACCGCCGACTGGCCCGTCGCGGCGTCGACGATCATCTTCCAGCCGGACTTCGGCGTCAGCTTGGCGAGCGGGAGGTCGAGGCGTCCCTCGCGTTCGGCCGGCACGCCATCGGTCACCGCCCAGTAGGTCTTGCCGACGCGACCCGCCTGGAACAGCTTGCCGAGCTTCGACAGTGCCTTCCGGTGCCGGCCGAGCACGAGGCAGCCCGAGGTGTCTCGGTCGAGACGATGGGCCAGTGCCGGCGCCTGCGGCAGGCCGAAGCGGAGATGGCCGAAGTACTGCTCGAGATTCTCGCCGCCTCCGGGTCCGGCATGGACCGGGATGCCGGCGGGCTTGTCGAGGATCAGGACCAGTCCGTCACGGAAGAGAAGGCGGGAAAGAAGCTCGTCGGGTGTCATGCTGGGGTCGGAATGCCGGCCGCCGACGCCGATGTCAACGTGATAGGGTGCGCGCCGCCCATGCCACGCCCGCCTAGATCCCGCCGCCCGCAATCCCGCCCAGACTCCCGGCAAGATGCCCGGCAGGCCGAGCGTCGCGACCTCGCCCGCATCGGCGGGTTGCCGGCGGTGAAGGCACTGTTCCAGACGGCGCCGGAGCGGATCGAGCGGCTGTTCTTCCTGCCGTCGATGCGCGGCCAGATCGACGACATCTGCCGGATGATGGCGGAGGCGCGGAAGCCCTATCGCGAGGTCGAGGCCGAGGAGCTGGCGAAGGTCGCCGGCAGCATCCTTCATGGCGGCATCGTCGCGATCGCCGCACCCAGGGCCGCGCTCGACTTCGATCCGGCCAAGGCGCGGGAGGCGGCGGGCGAGGTGCCGCTGCTGCTCTGCCTCGACGGCGTCGCCAATCCGCACAATCTCGGCGCCATCATCCGCACCGCTGCGTTCTTCGGCCTCGACCGTGTCGTGCTCTCGGACCATCCGGGGCAGTCCGGCCCCTCGGATGCCGCGCACCGCGTCGCCGAGGGCGGCTTCGAATACGTCACGCTGTACCGGGCGAAGCACTTCCCGCAGACGATCAAGCACCTGAAGCCGGCCTATCGCGTCGTCGGCACCGCGCTCGATCGCGGCAAGCCGCTCGCCGACCTGCCGCTCGACAAGCCGGCAGCGCTGATCCTCGGCAACGAGGAGTTCGGCATGAACCCGCAGGCGCTCGTCAATTGCGACGACGTGGTGAAGATCGAGGGAGCGGGACGCATCCAGTCGTTGAACGTCGCGGCGACGGCGGCGATCCTCATTCACCATCTCGCAAAGAAAAAGCCCCGCCAGGCCTGAGCCCGGCGGGGCCTTCTCGTCGAACCGGATCAGCCGTCGAGGCCGATTCCGATGCTTCCGCGCGAGGCGACCGCCGACGGCGTGTCTTCCAGGCCGAGGCGATTGTCGAGACGATCGATCGTGCGTCCGCTGAGCGGCCGGTCGATGGCTGCGCGCAAGTCCGAGCGCGCCGCCGTGATGGCTGCTGTCTGCGCCGTCGGATCGTTGAGCGCCAGGGCGGCGATCATCGCCCGGTCATAGGCAGCGATGGCCTGAAGCGTTTCGACGCGGTCGTCGATCCGGGCGTTGACCGCGGTCGCACGGGCATCGGCCCTGGCGATCGTCGCCGCGGCCAAGGCATTCGCGCGCTCGACGATGGAGACCGCCCGGGCCTCGAGACGCGCCGGATCCTTGGCCGTCGCCTCGCGTGCCCGGAGCTCGGCCGCCCTGGCTTCCGCCCGGGAGATGACCTCGGCGGCACGGCGATCGGCAGCGGCGCGGATCTCGGCGGCGATGCGGTCGCCGCGCGCATCGAGCGCCGTGGCCCGCGCCTCGATGCGTGCCGGGTCGACCGGGAGGTTGCCGAAGCCGACGCCGCGACCGAAGCTGCCGCCGAACCCGTGATGATGGTGGCCGAAGAAGTCGTGGAAGTCGCGGTCGCGGCGCCCGTCACGGCGTCCGTCGCGCCGGTCGTCGAAGGAGACGCGCGAGACGTCGCGGTTGCGATCAGAGCTGCGGCTGCGCTCGGCGCCGAGCTGTGGCGACGCGCCGCGGATGCCGAGCATCGCGTCGACGCGCGCGATGTTGCCGGCCGTCAGCGGCTTGTTCGCCGACTCCGCCAGCTGCTCGCGGGCCGCGATGATCGCGGCGTTGCGCTCCGAGCGGTCCCGGATCGCCAGCGCCGTATTCATCTGGCTCTCGTAGGTGGCGATGCGACCCACCATCGAGTTCGGCGAGGCGTTGGCGCGCGCGGTCGCCGAGGCGTGCGCCGCGTTCAGGTTGCCGAGCGTGTTCTTGCCGCCCTCGAGCCGGTCGCTGAAGCTGCGCGAACCGTCCCGGCGATCACCATCGCGGCGATCCCCATCCCGCCGTTCGCTGAGGCTGCGGTCGAATCCGCGCGACACATCGCGCCCGCGATCGCCGCGGCCGACGTCGCGGCCGAGACTTGCGACGCTTACGTCGCGGCCGCCACGGGAGTCGTGCCCGCGTCCGTCATGGCCGCGCGAGGCGATGTCGTTGCCGCGGCCATTGCCGCGATCGCCGCGGCCGCCGTCGTCCCGGCCGGCGCTCTTGTCGGGACCACCCTTGTCAGGCCCGCCTTTGTCGGGGCCACCACCCCGGTCGCCGCCGCCGCCGTTGCCGCCCTTCGCCAAGGCGGCGTTGTCGGCCGGGCCATGGATCGTCACGCCGATGGGCAGGATTGCGAGCACGGTCGCCAGTGCGGTTGCGCCCAACCATCGGGCGGCCATCGAGGAAAGTGGTCTGAATGTCATCACAGTCTCCTGTTTTCCCCCCGCGGGTGGCTGCTTCGGCATTGGGGACGTCTAGGGACTGAACCACGAGGCGCGGGCGGTCACTCGTGCGAGGAAGGTGACCGCCCGTGATCGATCGACGATCTAGACTACCGTGCTACCGCACGGCGCCGAGGTCGGGTGGGGCGCCCTGGATACCCAGCAGCCCATCGACGCGCGCGACCGCCGTCGGCGTCAGCGACTTGTTGGCCGAGAGCGCCAGCTGCTCGCGGGCCTGGGTGATCGCCGCGTTGCGCGCGACCGGATCCCGGATCGCGAGCGCCGCATTCATCTGGCTCTCGTAGGTGGCGATGCGGCCGACCATCGAGTTCGGCGAGGCGTTGGCGCGCGCGGTCGCCGAGGCGTGAGCTGCGTTCAGGTTGCCGAGCTCGTTCGCGGCCTTGCTGCGCGCTTCGGCCCGTGACTTGTCGGTGCCCCGCGCGGTCGCGGTCTGGGCCGACGGGTTGCGATCACGCGTCGTGGTCGCCTGGCTGCGGTCGAGCTTGCCATCGGTCCTCGGCGTGGCGCTCAGGCCAGGCGCAGTGCCGCTGTTGCCGGGACCGGCGCCGGAATGGCCGGGCGCGTTGGCGCTGTTTCCGGGACTGCCGCCGTCGCGGCCGCTGGCGTTGCCGCCACCGTTCCCGCCGCCATTGCCGCCACCACCGCCATCATTCTTGGCATAGGCCTGCGACAGGTGACCCGGTGAGGTGAGCGAAAGCGGTGCGGCCGCGAGAAGGGCGGCGAGGGACGTCGCGAGGAAAAGTTGGGTCCGCATCGGAAGCTCCGTCAGTCGTGACTGCGAGGAAAATGATCCTCACTAACGGGGCGAGCCAGTGACGGAGCGCACAGATCCCCGGCATGCAACAGCCGGTCACGGAAATGCCCCCGCGAGTTTTTATGCATTCCAAAGTGCGAGGTATCGCTAGACCTCAGCGACGCCAGATTCGCCGATCGAGCCGTCGAGAGCGTGGCACGATTCCTCAACGTGCGGGGCATAAGCGGTGCGGCGAGTTTCCCGGCTGGTGCGGTTCATGGCGTCCAGGCCGGCGCGACGAGCCGGCGCTTGCCGTCCCTGCTCCTGAGCAGGTCCGGCTCGTCGAGCGCCTGCCGGTCCCAGAGCTTGCAGGTGACCTGCGCGTGCTTCTGGTCGAGCGCCTCGCAGTAGTTCGTGTATTCGCAGACCCGCACCTCGGCGCCGCGACCGAGCCGCACCTTGAGGAACCAGTCGGGATCGGCGAGCGCCTGGCGGGCGAACCCGACGATGTCGGCCTTCTCGTCGACGATGACCGCCTCGGCCTGGGCAAAGCCATGGATGCCGCCGGAGACCACGACCGGTGTCGCGAAGCCGGCCTTCCGCACCTCGGCGCGGATGCGGGCCGCCGGCTCGAGATTGCGGCCGAAGGGGCCGCGCGCGTCGGAGATGAACTGCGGCATGCACTCGTAGCCGGAGGGGCCGGTGTAGGGGTAGGCCGCCTCGCCGATCGCCGGCTGCTTGGCATCCTCGAACTTGCCGCCACGCGAGAGCGAGAGGAAGTCCATGCCGGATGCGGCAAAGCGGCGGGCGAAGTAGGCGGCATCCTCGACCGTGTTGCCGCCCTCGATGCAGTCCTCGGCGAGGAAGCGGCACCCGACCGCGAAGGACGGCCCGACGACGCTCCGCACGCGGTCATACACCTGCAGCGGCAGCCAGGCGCGCTCGGTCCTCGATCCGCCGTATCCGTCGGTCCGGTCGTTCAGCGCCGAGAGGAACGACGCCATCGTGTAGGCATGGGCGTAGTGCAGCTCGACGCCGTCGAAGCCGGCGGTCTCGGCCCGCTTCGCGGCGTCGGCGAAGAGACCGGGCAGGACCTTCGGCAGGTCGCGCACATGCGGCAGATGCATGTCGGTCACGCGCTCGCGATATCCGACCTTGAGGGACTCGATCTCGCGCGGATCGAGCGCCCGGGCGAGGGACTCGTCGTCGAGGGCAGTCAGCTTCTCGCGCGCCTCGTCGTCGGTCGCGACGCCGAGCGCCTGCCGGTGACGGTCGGTGATCTTGAGATAGCGACGGAAGAAGGTCTGAGGATCCGGCCGGCGGCGGATCGCGAGGAAATCGATCAGCTGGATCAGGAGGCGGGTCTCGCCGTTGCTCGCGGCACGCACCCGCTTCACCAGCTCGGCCAGGCCCGGGATGAAGCGGTCGTGACCGATGCGGAGGAGGGGACCGGACGGCACGTCGCGGATGCCGGTCGCCTCGACGACGATCGCCGCCGGGCGCCCGCGGGCGAAGCGCTCGTACCAGGCCAGCACCTCCGGCGTGACCTCGCCGTCCTCGGTCGCGCGCCACGGCACCATCGCCGGGACCCAGGTGCGGGATACGAGCTTCAGCGGACCGGCATCGATCGGGCTGAAAAGGTGCGAGGCCGCGGCTTCCTCAGGCGTCGGCCAGCGGCCGCCATCGGGCTTCCAGCGGATGCGTTCGGGCGGTCGCCACATCAGACCGATGTCCGTCGCCGGTAGTGGCGCTTCGCCTTGGCGCGGTTGCCGCAATCTTCCATCGAGCACCATAGCCGGTTCGCCTTTCGGCTGGCGTCGAGGAAGACCCAGCCGCAACCGCCGGCGGCGCAGAGCTTGATGCGGGCGGCATCGTCGCCGGTGAGGAGTTCCCCGGCCGACCACAGCACGGGGGCGAGCAGGCTTTCCAAGGTCTCGTCGGGCCACCGCCAGGCGAGGCGGCCGCGACGAAGGTCGAGACCGGCGCGCGGCGCCGTGCGCGCGAGCCAGCGGTTGATCAGGCCGAGATCGGCTTTCGCCGGCGCCTTGTCGTGAGACCGGGCGAGGAAGGTTCGAAACAGTGCGTCGCGCAGCCGTCGCGCCTCGGCGAGAACACGGTCGGCTTTGCCGGGATCGGCCTTTGCCCGTGCGGCGAGGCGGCGGGCGCGGGTGGCGTCGATCGCGCCGGTCCCTCGGACCCAGGCGACGAGGTCGCCGTAGGAGTGCAGCCGCTCCAAGGCTTCGTCGGCCAGGCGCCAGCCGACCGTGTTGACGAAGTCGAGCGCGACGGCGCCGCCGACCCGCTTCAGCGGGCCACCGGACAGCTCGACGGATGGATAAGCCTCGGCCATAGCCCAGTCTAACCGGCTAGGCGGTTCCCATCAGCCCCGGAAACAGGTGGCGGAGCCCGGTCGCGATGATCTCGACCGCGATCGCGGCGAGCAGCAGGCCGAACAGACGGTTGACGATGTTGAGGCCGGTGCGGCCGAGCCGGGCGCCGATCGGCGCTGCGAGCCTGAGGCTCGCCCAGAGCAGGACGCAGACGACGACGATGCTGGCGGTGATGAGGGCCTGGTGTACCAGTCCCTCGCCGCGCTGCATCTGGATGATGACGGCCGAGATCGAGCCGGGTCCGGCCAGCAGCGGCACGCCGAGGGGGACCACGCCGATCGCCTGGCGATGCTCGGCCTCGTCCTTCTCGCCCGGCGTCTGCTGCACGCGGCTGACCTCCGCCGAGAGCATCGAGAGCGCCATCAGCAGGAGCACGATGCCGCCGCCGACCCGGAAGCTGTCGAGGCTGGTGCCGACCAGGCGCAGCACGACGTCGCCGGCGAAGGCTGTGAACACCAGGACACAGAGCACGGTCAGCGCCGCTGTGTCGGCTGTCCGCGCACGGTAAGCAGCGCTTCGTCCCTCGGTCAGGCCGAGATAGATCGGGATCGCCGCGAACGGCGTCAGGATCGCGAACAGCGCGATCAGGAAGCGCGTGTATTCAGGCCAGGGCGCCATGGTCTCCCCCGAGACGAGGCGCCCAGCATACGCAATCGAGGCCGGGTATGACGAGGTGCGGCGAGCGGAGGGGGACGCTCCGCCCGCCGCGAAAGGCTAACGGACGACGAGGTCGTTCTTGACGCCGCGGACGCCGTCGACGCGGCGCGCGATCTGCTCGGCGCGGACCGACAGGTCCTTGGAGGGAACGAAGCCGCTCAGCTGGACCACGCCCTGCATGGTCTCGACGCCCACCTGGCTCGCCTTGACCACCGGGTCCTCGACCATCTGCGCCTTCACCTTGGTGGTGATGGTGGCGTCGTCGATGTACTGGCCGGCGGTCTGGCGGCCTTCCATCACGGTGCAGCCCGAGGCGAGCAGCGCCAGGGCGAACGGGGCGGCGAGGAACTTGCGACGATCGAACATAGGGACTTCTCCCGGGGAAGCTGGGGACGACGAGGACTCGTCGCCCCATGAACAGCCATGCAGGTAGCTGGTTCCGCCGCGATCAGCGCTTCCGCGCCTTGGCGCCGTTCGGGTAGACGAGCGGCACAGCCGCCTCCGGCGTCAGCAGGCGGAAGGTCAGGCTCTCCTCGATGAAGAGCCGGACGGACTTGTCGTCGTGGCTCGAGTAGCCGATCGAGAGATCCTGGCCGACGGTCAGCTCGAAATCGCCGCCGCGGAGCGACAACACGATCGCACCGGTCAGCGCCGCTGCGCGGAAGATCGGCCCGTCGATCAGCCGCTTCACGTGCTGGATCACAGGATAGCCGCCCTTGGTCTCCTTGGTGAGGCCGGTGAAGCAGCGATCGCTCAAGACGATCGCGTAAGGTCCGTCGACGCCGTCGTCGCGGAGTCGGCCGATCGCCTCGGCGACGGCGGCCGGGTAGGCTTCGTAGTCGTCGCTGATCGGGAGCGCCTCGCCGCTGCCGCCCTGGATGATCCCCTTGATGCCGGCCTCGGCGTAGCCGTTGAAGATCGCATGATCCTCGGCAAGCGCGATCTGGCGCGCGGCCTCGATCGCCGGATCGAAGTCCGGATCCTTGGCGCCGCGGTCGATCGCCTCGAGCTCGCTTCTCGCCATTTCGAACGGCGCACGGAACTCGACCAGCGGCTGCACGCGGCGAAGGCGCGCGAGGATCAGGCGGTCGGGCGGCGCCGGAATGTCGTCGAGGCGCCCCAGGCTGATGGACGAAACCTCGTCGCCGAGCGGCCCGGTGAAGTCGACGATGCGCCGGCCGGCGAGCATGGTCTTCAGCGCACGCCGCACCTCGTCGTCGAGCGCCGTCCAGGCGGCGTCCGACATCGGCGCCAGATGGCGGTTGAGGCGGCTCATGACGCGGCTCCCTCGCCGCGGAGCGAACCGATGCCGAGCGAGCCGCCGCTCTTGCCGGAAGCTTCGTCCTTGCCTTCGGCCTTCTCCTCGATGCCGAGGATCGAGCCTTCGGTGAACAGGTAAGTCCGGAGATGCTCGTCGAGCTTCTTGTCGCGGCGGCGGAGCCATTCGAGCGTCATCGCCGCGTGCTCCTTCTCCTCGTCGCGGTTGTGCGCGAGGATGTCGCGAAGCTCGGGGTCGGTACCCGCGGCGACACGCTGGTTGTACCAGTCGGCCGCCTCCAGCTCCTCCATGATCGAGACGATCGCCCGGTGCTGGTCGATCACCTCTGGTCCGAGGACGTCCGGGTCCTCGTGCAACGATCCGCTGCCCTGTGCCATGAGGCCTCCTGGTGACGCGGCCAGGGACGGAGCCCGTTACCGCATCTCCTCAACGGCAGGGACCTTGAAACGGTTCCAATCCACATCGTCGACGGCTGCCCAGGCGCCGGGCTACCTTCCGGGCTCCAAAGGAAGAAATCGGATGCCATCCGCCAAACCGTCGCTGCTGCTGATCGGCTGGGGTGCCATCGGGCGCCTGGTGATCGAACGCCTGGTGATCGAACGCCTGGGCCAGGAGGCCGAGATCACCACCCTGGTTCGCCCCGGGCGAGCCGGGGCGGCGCGCGCCGCGCTTCCCGGCCAGGTGGCCGTCGTCGAAAGCCTCGATGGCCTGACGTTGCCGCCGCTCGTCGTCGAGTGCGGGGGGCACGGTGCGGTCCGCGAGCATGGCGCCGCGGTGCTGTTGCGCGGTGCCGAGCTGGTGGTGGTGTCGACCGGTGCGCTCGCCGACCCAACGCTCTTCGATGCGCTGAAGAATGCGGCAGAGAAGGGCTGCGGCCGGCTGTCGCTGGTGTCGGGCGCGGTCGGCGGCATCGACGCGCTCGCGGCCGCGCGCGAAGGTGGGCTTTCGAAGGTGGTCTACACCGGACGGAAGCCGCCCGCCGGATGGCGCGGCACCGCGGCCGAGAAGGTCGTCGACCTCGACACGATCGCCGCGCCGACCGAGGTCTATCGCGGCAATGCCGGGGAGGCGGCGCGACGCTTTCCTCAGAACGCGAATGTCGCGGCAACGATCGCCCTGGCCGGTCTCGGGCTCGACGCGACCGAGGCGAGCCTGATCGCCGACCCCTCGGCGACGGGCAATATTCATCGAATCGAAGCGGAAGGGGCGTTCGGTCGCTTTTCGCTCGAATTTTCGGGAAAAACCCTGCCAGGCAACCCGAAGACCTCGATGATGGCGGCGCTCAGCGTGATACGCGCGGTTCGGAACCGGATCGAGCGGGTCGCGATCTAGGGTTAATGCACGGAAACCTTGACCGTAAACGCCCGTCAAGGCTACGCGGCGTATCCGGGGAGGGACATCATGGATCTGCTGCGGCTGAGAGCCGGGCGGCTGGCGGTCGATCTGGCGCCGCATGCCGGCGGCTCGATCGCGCGCTTCGCCATCGAGGAGAAGGGTCGGCTTCCGATCGACCTGCTGCGGCCGACGGATCCGGACGCGCTCACCCTCGGCAGCGGCAAGGACACCGCCTGCTATCCGCTCGTCCCGTTCTCCAACCGCATCGCCGACGGCCGTCTGATCGTCGAAGGCCGCGACATCTACATGCGCCCCAACACGCCCGGCTTCAAACACCCGATCCACGGCGACGGCTGGCACCGCCCCTGGCTGGTCGAGCGATCGAACGATACCGATGCCGACCTCCTCTACGTCCATGACCGCCAGGGCTGGCCGTTCCCCTATCGCGCCCGCCAGTCGTTCCGCCTGACCGAGGACGGCCTTACGGTCGGCATCTCGGTGCAGAGCACCGATCCGAGCCCGGTGCCCGCCGGCATCGGCCTGCATCCCTATTTCGTCCGCGACGAGGACACGACGCTGGCGCTCAACCTGAAGCGCGTCTGGCTCGCCGACGCCGACGTGCTGCCGACGACCCGCGTCGACATCCCGCCGCGCTGGGACTTCTCGACGCCGAGGAAGGTCTCGAACACCGTCCTCGACAACTGCTTCGACGGCTGGGACGGGCAGGCGGTGATCACCTGGCCGCACCGGCGTGTCCGGATGGACATCGAGGCGAGCCCTGTCTTCGGCCATGTCGTCATCTATACGCCGGAGGCCCGACCCTATTTCTGCGTCGAGCCGGTGAGCCACGCCAACAACGGGTTTGCGCTTCACGCGCTGGGCGTTGAGGATGTGGGCTATCGGCTGCTTGCGAACGGCGACCGGCTCTCCGGCGAAGTGGCCTTCCGCGTCTCCACCCTCTAGAGGGCTTCATGTCGAGCTTCGCTGTCTACCCGAGCCTCAAGGACCGGGTTGTCCTCGTTTCCGGCGGCGGCTCCGGCATCGGTGCCAGCATCGTCGAGCATTTCTGCCAGCAGGGCTCGAAGGTCGGGTTCGTCGACCTCGACGAGCCGGCGTCCGCGGCGCTGGTCGAGGCGATCAAGGGGAAGGGGCTGCCGGCGCCGCTGTTCCGGAAATGCGACATCCGCAACACCAAGGCCTATCAGACCGCGATCGGCGAGATCTCGGCGAGCCTCGGCCCGGTGACAGCGCTGGTCAACAACGCCGCCCGCGACGACCGCCACGCGATCGAGGACGTCACCGAAGCCTATTGGGACGAGCGGATCGCCACCAACCTTCGCCACCAGTACTTCGCGATCCAGTCCGTGGTGCCGGGCATGCGCAAGGCCGGCGGCGGCTCGGTCGTCAACCTGAGCTCGATGAGCTTCGTTGCGATGACGCGGAACCTCTCCGTCTACCAGGCGGCGAAGGCGGCGGTGATCGGCATGACCCGCGGGCTCGCACGCGATCTCGGCGGCGACATGATCCGCGTCAACTCGGTGATGCCCGGATGGATCATGACCGAACGCCAGATCAAGATGTGGCTGACGCCCGAAGCCGAGGCCGATCTGATGAAGCAGCAATGCCTGCCGGAGAAGCTCTATCCGGCCGACATCGCCCGCATGATCCTCTGGCTTTGCGCCGACGACAGCCGGCTGGTCACCGCGCAGAACTTCATCGTCGACGGCGGGCGCAACTAGGGATGTCGAGCGGCGCGCATACCGACTTCCGCGGCGAGATGAGCTATGCCGACTATCTTGCCCTCGACCGGCTTCTCGACGCCCAGCACCCGCGCTCGGAGAGCCACGACGAGCTCCTGTTCATCACCATCCACCAGGCGAGCGAGCTCTGGCTCAAGCTCGCGTTGCATGAACTGGACGCGGCAATCGCGAAGATAAGGGCGGACGACCTGTCGCCGGCCTTCAAGATGACGGCCCGCGTCACCCGCATCTTCGCCCAGCTGATCCAGTCCTGGGACGTGCTGTCGACGATGACGCCCGCGGACTATCTCTCCTTCCGCGAGTCGCTGGGCAAGTCCTCGGGCTTCCAGTCCTATCAGTACCGGCTGCTCGAGTTCGCGCTCGGCAACAAGGACCGGTCGCTTCTGGCGCCGCACAGCCATCGCCCCGAGCTGCATGCGCGGCTGGTCGCCATGCTGGAAAGACCGAGCCTCTACGACGAGTCGCATCGTCTTCTGGCGCGCCGAGGCCTTCCCATCGCGTCGGAGGTGCTGGAGCGCGATTTTAGCGAGTCGTATCGGCGGCACGACTCCGTTCGCGACGCCTGGGTAGCGATATACCGCGACCCCGATCGCTACTGGGATCTCTACGAGCTCGCCGAAGAGCTCGTCGACATCGAAGATTCCTTTCAGCAATGGCGCTTTAGGCACATGACGACGGTCAAGCGGGTGATCGGCTTCAGGCAGGGCACCGGCGGCACCGCGGGCGTCTCATACCTTCGCCAGCGGCTCGATCATGTGTTCTTTCCGGAGCTCTGGGAGGTCCGCACCAGCCTCTGAGGGCCGTGGCTTTGGTACAATGAGGGGCATGAGCTGCATCCGCTGGTTCGTGCTCCTAGTCGCCCTCCTGCTGATACCCGTCACGGCACACGCCCAAGGGCTGTTCCTCGACGTTCCTTCCGCGCGCGCGCTGTCCGATAGCGCCCGGCCGGCGGTCGCCGGCACGGTGAAGCGCTCTCGCGTCGCGATGATCGACGCCGGATACCTTGCCCGGAACGTGATGCCCGATATGGCGATCCCTGCCGGCCAGAAACTGGCGGCGAAGCTGCTGCCGATCCTGCTGCCGCTCTTTCCCGACATCGTGCTCAACCTTGACGGCGAACAGGTCGAGGCGACTGTCGACGGCAGCACGGTCTGGACCGGCCGCGTGACCGGCGCGCCGGTCAGCGCTGCGACCCTGATCATCAAGGACGGCATGATCACCGGCCAGATCACGGTCGGCACGATGACCATCGAGATCCGGCCGATCCTGCTCGGCATGCACCGGATCAACGAGATCGACCAGTCGGCCTTCCCGAAGGAAGGCGATGCGGTGAAGGCGCCGGGCCAGGCACCCGCGTTCGTTCCGGCGCCTGCGCCGGACGCACCGCGAGCGGCGGCCGACGGCAACACCACGCTCAACGTGCTCGTCGTCTACGGCGACCGGTCGGCCGCGGCGAGCGCCGACATCGGCAGCGAGATCCGCCTCGCGGTCTCGACCTCGAACACCGTCTTCGCCAATTCCGGCATCCCGATCACGCTCAACCTTGTCGGCTCGCAGCGGGTCAGCGGCTACGACGAGTCCGCGCGCGGCTACGAGACGATCCTCAACGACCTGACGGGAACCTCGGATGGCCGCCTGGACACGGTCCACTCGCTGCGCAGCAGCCTCAACGCCGATCTCGTCGTCTATTTCACCGAGCGGTCCGAATACTGCGGCCTCGCCTGGCTCTACAACGGTTATCCGCAATATGCCTTCTCGGTGGTGACGCGGAGCTGCGCCACCAGCAACTACAGCTTCGTTCATGAGCTTGGGCACAACATGGGCGCCGAGCACGACCGCTACGTCACCAGCGACGCCTCGCCGAGCGCCTACAATTACGGCTATGTCGATACGTCAGCCCGCATTCGGACGATCATGGCCTATGACGACAAGTGCCGGGCCCAGGGATTCAGCTGCGCGCGCGTTCCGTTCTTCAGCTCCCCCTATCTCAGCTACGCTGGCGTGCCCCTCGGCGTGAACCCCTGGTCGACACAGGCGGCCTACAATGCCCGGCGCCTGACCGAGACGCGGGCCGCGATCTCGGCCTTCCGCAACGGCACCGTGGCGACGCCGACTCCGGCGAGCGGCTGGTGGTGGAACGCGAGCGAGGCCGGGCGCGGCTATTCGATCGAGATCCAGGGCAACGCGCTGTTCTTCGCCGCGTACTCCTACGCCGCCGACGGCACCGCGCTCTGGTACGTTTCCTCGGGCCAGCTCAAGGACAACAAGCAGACCTATGTCGGCGACCTGCAGCAGTATTCGGGCGGGCAGACGCTGAACGGCAGCTACAAGCCGGCGAACGTGATCGGCTCCGCCGGCACCCTGCAGATCTATTTCACCTCCGAGACCACCGCCTACGTCGTCTTCCCCGGCGGCAACGGCATCTCGATCGACCGCTTCGACTTCATCACCAACGGATCGGTCGGCGGACCGGCGCCGGGCTACCCGCAGACGGGCTGGTGGTGGAACGCCGGCGAGGCCGGCCGCGGCTACTTCATCGAGGCGCAGAACACCTCGATGTTCGTCAGCTTCTACATGTACAACGCCGCGGGGCAGGCGGTCTGGTACATCGCCTCCGGCGTGATGGCCTCGCCCAACGTCTTCCAGGGGACGCTGCAGGAGTATTCGGGCGGCAGCACGCTGACGTCGGCGTTCCGTGCACCGAACGGATCGAGCAACATCGGCATGGTCACGATCCAGTTCGCCTCCGGCGCTTCGGCCGTGCTGACCCTGCCGAACGGCAGCCAGGTGCCCCTCAGCCGCTTCGCGTTCTAGGTAATTTCCTTAGCGGTCGGCGCTCTCTATACTTCTCCCGGGTGGCTTAGTCGGGGGAAGTGTATGCGTCGGTCGTTTCTCGGTGCCGCGCTCATCGCGGCGATCCTGGTTATCTCCGTCGAAGGTCTCGCCGACGGATTGTTCCGCGATGTCCCGCCGGCGGCCGCCGCGATCGCCCGCGACGCCCGCCCGCCGACCTTCCCGGCGACGGTGAAGCGCTCGCGGACGGCGGTCGTCGATACCGACTACCTCGCCGCCCGCGTGATGCCGGATGCGCCGATGATGGCTGGCGCGAAAGCGGCGACCAAGCCGCTGTCGGTCGAGCTGCCGGTCTTCACCGACCTCTCGATTTCCCTGGTTGGCAAGTCGGTCGAGCGCGCCGCCGATGGAAAGACGATCTGGACCGGGCATGTCGCCGGCCAGCCAGGCCACGCGGCCGTGCTCGTCGTCGATGGCGCCAGCGTCACCGGGCAGGTCTTCGACGGCACGCGCATGATCGAGATCCGGACGGTCGCCGGCGCCCTCCACACGATCGCCGAGATCGACACCGAGGCATTCCCGACCCATCACCACGTGGCGGAAAAGCACAAACCGCCATCCGGGACGCCGGTCGGCAGCGAAGGCGACGCGCCGTCGATGATGATCGCGCCTGCCGGAGCCGGCAGGCACCAGCATGCGCCGCCCCCGATCGCCCGCGCCATCGCCTCCGCCGCCAACACCACGGTCAACGTCTATGTCGCCTATACCTCGGCGGCCGCGGCTGCGAGTTCGAACATCTCGAGCGAGATCCAGCTCGCCATCTCCGCGACCAATACCGCCTTCACCAACAGCGGCGTCAACGTCCAGCTGAGCCTGGTCGGCTCCGGCCAGATCTCCTACACCGAGGGCACCTACACCACCTCGACGAACATCCTCACCAAGTTCACCACCAACAGCGACGGCGTGATGGACACGATCCACACGCTCCGGACCGCCAACAACGCCGACCTGGTCGCGCTCATCGTCGAGGATCTCTACGACGCCTGCGGCATCGCCTGGGTCTACAACGGCAATCCGGCCTATGGCTTTCAGGTCACCCAGCGCTCCTGCATGACCTCGGGCTATACCTTCGCGCACGAGACCGGCCACAACATCGGCGCCTACCACGACCGCTACGTCCAGCCGGAGGCGACCTCGAACGTCTATGCCTACGGCTACGTCGATACGACCAATCGCTTCCGGACGATCATGTCGTACTCCGACAAGTGCACCGCGCTCGGGATCTCGTGCCCCACGGTCGGCTATTTCAGCAACCCGAATGTCACCTACAACGGGCTTGCGACCGGCATCGACCGCAGCCTGTCGAATTCGGCCGACAACGCCAGGCGTTTCAACCAGACCGCGTCCGCCATCGCCCGGTTCCGAAGCGGCGCCTCGACACCACTGCCCGAGAGCGGCTGGTGGTGGAGCACGACCGAGTCCGGCCGCGGCTACTCGCTGGAAGTCAGCGGCAGCAACGTCTTCTTCGCCTTCTACTCCTACGCCTCGGACGGGACGCCGGTCTGGTACGTGTCAGGCCCCACCGCAATGAGCTCGTCGAGCTCCTACTTCGCCTCCATGCAGCAGTACAGCGGCGGCCAGACCTTGTCGGGGAGCTACCAGGCCGCAACCGCGACCGGCACGCCCGGCTGGGTCCAAATCAACTTCAGCAACGACCGCACCGGGACGATCTATTTCTGGACCTCGTCGACCGGCTGGGATTCCGGCCACTCGATCACGCGGTTCGACTTCATCACGAACGGGTCGGCGATCAGCACCGCGTCCGGATACCCGCAGACCGGCTGGTGGTGGAACGCCAGCGAGCCGGGACGGGGCTTCTTCATCGAGGCCCAGAACTCGACGATGTACGTCAGCTTCTACATGTACAGCTCGACCGGGCAGGCGATCTGGTACGTGGCGAGCGGTGCCATGACGTCGGCGACGACCTTCACCGGGACGCTGTCCACCTATTCGGGCGGGAGCTTTTTCACCTCCAGCAGCTTCACCGGACCCACCTCGTCGTCCACCAGCGGGACGGTCACGATCCAGTTCTCGTCGACCACGACCGCGACCATGACGCTGCCCAACGGCAGCCAGGTCCCATTGACGCGTTTCACCTTCTAGCCGCCAGAGGTTAGGCTCATCCCTCGAAAGGAGGGGTGAGCCCCTTGCGCATCGTCTGCATCGGCGGCGGCCCCGCCGGCCTCTACTTCGCGATCCTGATGAAGCGTGCCGATCCCCGGCACCGGGTGACCGTGGTCGAGCGCAACCGCCCCTACGACACCTTCGGCTGGGGGGTGGTCTTCTCCGACCAGACCCAGGCGCATCTCAAGGCCGCGGACGAGCCGAGCTGGCGCGAGATCACCGGCACCTTCGCCCATTGGGACGACATCGACGTCCACTTCAAGGGCGAGGTGGTGACCTCGACGGGCCACGGATTCTGCGGCATCGGACGCAAGCGCCTCCTCAACATCCTGCAGAAGCGGGCCGAGGAACTCGAGGTCGAGCTCCTCTTCGAGACCGACGTCTCCGATCTCTCGCCCTGGGCGAACGCCGACCTGATCGTGGCATCCGACGGCCTCAACAGCCGGATCCGGACGGCACATGCCGATGTGTTCCGGCCCGATCTCGACCGTCGGAAGTGCAAATACGTCTGGCTCGGCACGAAGAAGGTCTTCGACGCCTTCACCTTCATCTTCCAGGAAACAGAGCACGGCTGGTTCCAGGCGCATTGCTACCGATTCGACGACGAGACCTCGACCTTCATCATCGAGACCGACGAGGAGACCTGGGCGAAGTCGGGCCTGGAAGGGGCCGACGCGGATGCCACCTGCGCCTTCGGCGAGGCCCTGTTCGCGAAGTGGCTCGGCGGCCACAAGCTGGTCAGCAACGCACACCACATGGCATCGCCCTGGATCAACTTCATCCGGGTCTCGAACCAGCGCTGGAGCCACGACAACCTGGTGCTGATGGGCGATGCCGCGCACACGGCACATTTCTCCATCGGCTCGGGCACCAAGCTGGCGCTGGAGGACGCGATCGCGCTCTCCAAGTATCTGCGGGGGTCGCACGACCTGACCGCGGCGCTGACCGCCTACGAGACCGAGCGGCGGATCGAGGTGCTCCGCATTCAGAGCGCCGCCCGCAACTCGACCGAATGGTTCGAGAACGTGAAGCGCTACGCCAGGCTCGAACCGATGCAGTTCGCCTACAGCCTGCTGACCCGAAGCCAGCGGATCGGGCACGAAAACCTGAAGCTCCGCGACCGCCGTTTCGTCGACAAGGTCGAGCGCTGGGTGGCACGCAGCGCGACCGGTGCCGAGCGCGCCGGCCCGCCGATGTTCATGCCGTTCAAGCTCCGCGGCCTCTGGATCAAGAACCGCGTGGTGGTCTCGCCGATGTGCATGTACTCGGCCGAGGACGGCACGCCGAACGATTTCCACCTGGTGCATCTGGGGTCCCGCGCCCAGGGCGGGGCAGGGCTCGTCTTTACCGAGATGACCGACGTCGCCCGCGACGGCCGCATCTCGCCCGGCTGCACCGGCCTGTACAAGGACGGGCACGTCGCCGCGTGGAAGCGCATCACCGACTTCGTGCATGCGGGATCGGGGGCCCGGATCTGTCTGCAACTCGGTCACGCGGGACCGAAGGGGGCCACCAAGCTTTCCTGGGAGGGCGACAACGAGCCGCTGCCCTCGGGCGGCTGGCCGCTGATCGCGGCATCGGCGATCCCGTGGTCGCCGGCGAACCAGGTGCCGAAGGCGATGGACCGAGCCGACATGGACCGGGTGAAGGCGGAGTTTGCCCAAGCGACCGAGCGCGCGCTGGAGGCCGGCTTCGACATGGTCGAGCTGCACGCCGCCCACGGCTACCTGCTGTCGAGCTTCCTCACGCCGCTGACGAACCATCGCACCGACGAGTATGGCGGCTCGCTCGCCAACCGGCTCCGTTATCCGCTCGAGGTCTTCGCCGCGATGCGCCGGGCGTGGCCGGCGAACAAGCCGATGTCCGTCCGCATCTCCGCGACCGACTGGGTCGAAGGCGGCAACGACGGCGACGACGCGGTCGAGATCGCCCGCGCCTTCAAGGAGGCCGGTGCTGACCTGATCGACGTCTCCGCCGGCCAGACCTCGACGAGCGCGAAGCCCGTTTATGGCCGCATGTTCCAGACGCCGTACTCCGACCGCATCCGGAACGAGGTCGGGATCGCCACCATGGCCGTCGGCAACATCTTCGAGGCCGATCACGTGAACTCGATCGTGGCCTCCGGCCGCGCCGACCTGGTGGCGCTCGCCCGCGCGCATCTGGCCGATCCCTACTGGGCGCTGCACGAGGCGGTGAAGCAGGCCGCTTCCGACCAGTCCTGGCCGGTGCAATACGCCGCCGGCAAGGACCAGTTCGAGCGCAACCTCCGCCGCGCCGCCGAGATGGCGGCCGAGACGGCGGCGAGCGTGTAGGCGGGGACACAATGAGCCATTTGGCCGAAAGTTTCCTTGAGCGGATTAAGCAATCTTTGAATGCCATCGATGGCGACGATCCCGCGCAGAAAGAGACTACCGATAAAATTTGGCACTTCACTTCGATGGATGGCTTTCTCGGAATCCTCGAGAAGCACTGCTTTTATGCGACCAACTTGGGTTACATGAACGACCACTCTGAACTGGTGACCGGACATCGACACGTGGTGGGCCTGCTTCTCAATAAGCTGAAGCGGCATTCCGTATCTGGCGAGGTGCTAGAGCATCTCTACAAAAAACACATAGAGCACTGGAGGGCGCCTGAATTTAACGCGTTCGCAACTTGCTTTTGCTTGCTGGCAGTTCAGTTGAGCCAATGGAGAGGGTATGGGAAAGGGGTGGCGGTTGGATTTAACCGGAGAGGCCTAGAAAAAATCTCGCTACCAGGGCTTTCCCTAAATCGGATGTGGTACGTCGACGTCGAAGATGAGGACCTCAAGAAATACTCTCCCGACGCAGTTATTAGCGGCGCGTTAGAGCAATCCTTTCAGGGAGAGGATGGGCCCGAGCTTCAGAAAGCTAATGGCGACGTGTGGTCGAGCATTCTGGATGGTGTTCTGGATCTTCTAAAATTCCGCTGCAAGCACGGCGGGTTCGTCGAAGAGTACGAGTGGCGACTGCTCTACAGAAGGCCAACGATCGGGCCGGCATTGCCAATAGAATTCAGGGCGCGCTCGGGCATGATTGTGCCCTTCGTGAAGATTGGTGAGGGCGACAACATCCTCTCGTTGATTGATTGGGTCTCAATCGGTCCAATGAGTGACTTGGACGCCTTTTTAGTTAAGCAGTCTCTCGAAATGATCAAAGAGAGATATGGTCTCAATTTTGAGATCAGCCGATCTGGAATTCCCTTTCGCTCCTTGTCGCAGCGACATGAAAACTCCTGAATCCCGCCACGCCCTCGTCACCGGTGGTGGACGCGGCATCGGGCTCGCCATTGCCGAGGCGCTGGCGGGAGAAGGAATGCGGCTCACCATCGTCGGGCGCGACAAAGGGCGGCTCGTCGAGGCGGAGAAGAGGCTGAAGGCGGTCGCAATCGCGGCCGACGTGTCGGACCCGAAGGCGATCGAGAAGGCGCATCAGGAAGCGGTCGAGAAGAACGGCCCGGTCGACGTGCTGGTCAACAATGCCGGCGTGGTCGAGACCGCCCTGGTCCACAAGACCTCGCTCGAGATGTGGGACCGGCTGCTGCGCGTGAACCTCACCGGCGCGTTCCTGTGGTGCAAGGCGGTCGTGCCGGGAATGGTCGAGCGCAAATGGGGGCGCATCGTCAACATCGGCTCGACCACCAGCCAGAAGGGCTACGCCTATGTCGCGGCCTATGCGGCGTCCAAGCACGGGCTGCTGGGGCTGACACGCTCGCTGGCGATGGAGGTGGTCAAGGCCGGCGTCACCGTGAACGCGGTCTGCCCGGGCTACACCGACACCGACATCGTCTCGGAGGCGGTCAAGGCGATCGTCGCCAAGACCGGCAAGGACGAGGCCTTCGCCGAGGCCTCGCTGACCCAGTACAATCCGCAAGGTCGTCTGATCCGCCCGGAAGAGGTGGCGGCGGCCGTGCTCTGGCTGGTGAAGCCGGGCAGCGAAAGCGTGACCGGACAGGCGATCTCGCTGTCCGGCGGGGAGATCATGTGACGAAGCTTGCCGACTACAAGGCGACGCATTTCCGCTGGGAATCGCGCGGCAAGGTCGCGACCATCACGCTCGACCGGCCCGACCGCAAGAACCCGCTGACCTTCGAGAGCTACGCCGAACTCCGCGACCTGTTCCGGTCCCTCAAGACCGCCGAGGACATCAAGGTCGTCGTGCTGACCGGCTCCGGCGGCAATTTCTGCTCCGGCGGCGACGTGCACGAGATCATCGGCCCGCTGACCAGGATGGACATGCCGGGCCTGCTCGCCTTCACGACGATGACCGGCGACCTGGTCAAGGCGATGCGCGCCTGCCCGCAGCCGATCGTGGCCGGCATCGACGGCATCTGCGTCGGCGCCGGTGCGATCCTGGCGATGGCCTCCGACATCCGCATCGGCACGGCGCGGAGCAAGGTAGGATTCCTGTTCGTGCGCGTCGGGCTTGCCGGCTGCGACATGGGCGCCTGCGCGATCCTGCCGCGCATCATCGGCCAGGGGCGGGCCTCCGAGCTGCTCTACACCGGCCGCCTGATGGAAGGACCCGAGGCCGAACGCTGGGGTTTCTACAACAGGCTGGTGGAGCCCGATGCCGTACTGGTCGAGGCGACCAGCTTCGCCGAAAGCCTGGCCGCCGGACCGACCTTCGCCCATGGCATCACCAAGCGACAGATGCACATGGAATGGGACATGCCGGTCGACATGGCCATCGACGTCGAGGCCGAGGCGCAGGCCCTCTGCATGGCGACCGGCGACTTCAAGCGAGCCTACGATGCCTTCGTCGCCAAGGCGAAGCCGGTATTCGAGGGCAGCTGAAGGATGGACGAGTCCTGGCTCGGCTGGCCGTTCTTCGAGCCCCGGCATCGCGATCTCGCGACGCGTCTCTCGGCCTGGGCGGCGGCAAATGTGCACGAGGGCGATCACACCGACGACGTCGACGACGCGTGCCGGAAGCTGGTGCGCGATCTGGGCCAGGCCGGCTGGCTGCGCCATGCGGTGCCGGCGGCCTATGGCGGCGTGCACGAGACCATCCAGGCGCGCGATCTCTGCCTGATCCGCGACACGCTGGCGCGCAAAGACGGGCTCGCCGACTTCGCCTTCGCCATGCAGGGGCTCGGCACCGGGCCGATCTCGCTCTTCGGCAGCGAGGAACTCAAGCGGAAGTACCTCCCCGACGTGGCGGCCGGCAAGAAGATCGCCGCCTTCGCGATGACCGAGAGCCAGGCGGGCTCGGACGCGGCGGCGATCATCACCACGGCCGAGCGCGACGGCGACAGCTACATCCTGAACGGCCACAAGGCCTACATCTCCAACGGCGGCATCGCCGATCACTACGTCGTGCTGGCGCGCACCGGCGAGGCGCCGGGGGCGCGGGGGCTGTCCGCCTTCGTCGTCGACTTCGAGGGAACGCCGGGCGTCTGGATCGGCGAACGCTACAAGGTGATCGCACCGCACCCGCTCGGGCGGCTCCGCTTCAACAGCGCCCGCGTGCCGGCCTCCCAGATGATCGGCAAGCCTGGCGAGGGCTTCAAGATCGTGATGGCGACGCTCGACCTGTTCCGGCCGTCGGTCGGCGCCGCGGCGCTCGGCTTCGCGCGGCGCGCCCTCGACGAGAGCCTGAAGCGCGCCAGGACGCGCGAGATGTTCGGCGCCACCTTGGGCGACCTGCAGCTGACCCAGGCGCGGCTCGCCGACATGGCGGTCGACGTCGATGCGGCGGCGCTCCTGATCTACCGCGCCGCCTGGACCCGCGACTCCGGTGCGGCGCGCACCACGCGCGAGGCGGCGATGGCGAAGCTCTTCGCGACCGAGGCGGCGCAGCGGGTCGTGGACGGCGCGGTGCAGCTCTTCGGCGGCCAGGGCGTGATCGCCCCCAACGTGGTCGAGCGGCTCTACCGCGAGGTCCGGGCGATCCGGATCTACGAAGGCGCCAGCGAGGTCCAGAAGCTGGTCATCGCGCGCCAGATCATGAGCTAGAGTCGGGCCAGGGAGGACACGTGGACACCGCGCATCTCGACGTCTTCGCCTGGCGCAACCTGCCGCCCCAGGACGAGTGGCCGGACCTGCGCTTCACGCTGCCGGAGCTGCAGTACCCCGATCACCTCAACTGCGGCGTCGAGCTTCTCGACCGTCACGTGGCCGAGGGCAGGGGCGAACGGGTCGCGGTGATCGGCCCGAACGTGCGCTGGACCTATGCCGAGCTGCTCGACAAGGCCAATCGGATCGCCCGCGTGCTGGCCGAGGGCATGGGCGTCGTTCCCGGCAGCCGCGTGCTTCTGCGCGGATTCAACAGCCCGATGATGGTCGCGTGCTGGTTCGCGGTGATGAAGGCGGGCGCGATCGCGGTCGCGACCATGCCGATGCTCCGTGCCCGCGAGCTCCGCGTCATCATCGACAAGGCGCAGGTGAACGCCTGTCTCTGCGACCAGGACATCGCCGCCGAGCTCGACGAGGCGGTGCCGGGCCATGCCTCGCTTAGGGGACGCGTCGCCTACTGGAACCGCGGCGACCGCTCCGGCCTCGAAGGCCAGATGGAGCGGAAGGACGGCACCTTCGCCAATTGCCCGACCGCCGCGACCGACACCTGCGTGATCGCCTTCACCTCCGGCACTACCGGGGGCCCCAAGGGCACCATGCATTTCCATCGCGACATCATGGTCGCGGCCGACCTGATCCCGAAATACCTGGTGAAGCCGGTTCCCGACGACATCTTCTGCGGCAGCCCGCCGCTGGCCTTCACCTTCGGCCTCGGCGGCCTGGTGATCTTCCCGTTCAAGGTGGGTGCGGCGGTCGTGCTGATCGAGAAGCCGTCGCCCGAGGCGCTGCTGAAGGCGATCCAGGATCAGAAGGCGACGGTGTGCTTCACCGCGCCGACCGCCTATCGGGCCATGCTGCCGCTGCTGTCCAAGTACGACATCAAGAGCCTGCGCGTCTGCGTCTCGGCCGGCGAGCACCTGCCGAGATCGACCTGGGAAGCCTTCCACAAGGCGACCGGGATCAAGATCATCGACGGCATCGGCGCCACCGAGATGCTGCACATCTTCATCGCCTCCGACGGCGATGAGATCAGGCCGGGTGCGACCGGCAAGGTGCTGCCCGGATATGAGGCACGCATCGTGGATGAGAACATGCAGGACGTGCCGGACGGCACCGTCGGCAGGCTTGCGGTGCGGGGTCCCACCGGCTGCCGCTACCTCGCCGATCGGCGCCAGTCGGTCTACGTCAAGCAGGGCTGGAACCTGACCGGCGACGCCTATGTGCGCGATGCGGACGGCTACTATTGGTACCAGGCGCGCGCCGACGACATGATCGTCTCGGCCGGCTACAACATCTCCGGTCCCGAAGTCGAAGAGGCGTTGATGGAGCACGACGCCGTGCGCGAATGCGCGGTGGTCGCGGCGCCCGACGAGGAGCGGGGCACGATCGTGAAGGCCTATGTCGTCCTGAAAGACGGCGCGCAGGTCGACGCCAAGACCCTTCAGGACTTCGTCAAGGCGCAGATCGCGCCCTACAAGTACCCCCGCAAGATCGAGTTTCTGGAGGCGCTGCCGCGCACGGAGTCCGGCAAGCTCCAGCGCTTCAAGCTGCGCCAGCCGCCCGCCTGATCTACCCCCGGAGAGTCATATGATGTTTGCGCCCGATGACGCGTCAGTCCTCCGTGGCTTCGACGGCCCCGAGGTCAAGAAGAAGGACGGCGACAAGCCGGCCGATGCCAAGGCCGAGCCGCCGGCGCCGCCGAAGAAGTTCACGACCAGGCACTCGGGCACCTTCCACGGCAAGAAGGTCGGATACGAGGCGATCGCCGGCGAGACGCACCTGAAGGACGGCGCCGGCAAGCCGCGCTGCTCGATCTTCTCGACCGGCTACATCAAGGATGGCGAGAAGGATCCGACGAGGCGGCCGGTCACCTTCGTCTTCAACGGAGGCCCGGGCTCGGCCTCGCTCTGGCTCCATCTCGGTGTCTTCGGGCCGAAGCGCCTGGCGGTGCCGTCCGACGGCGAGAACGCCGGCGTGGCGCCTTACCCCTTCATCGACAACGCGCTCTGCCCGCTCGACCTGACCGACCTCGTCTTCGTCGATCCGGTCGGCACCGGCTACAGCCGCGCGATCGGCGAGGCGAAGAACGAGGAGTTCTGGGGCCTGGACGCCGACGCGACGATGATCGCCGACTTCATCCGTCAGTGGCTGACGGACAACAGGCGATGGAGCTCGCCGCTCTACATCGCCGGCGAGAGCTACGGGACGACGCGAGCGGTCGCGGTCGCCGGCAAGCTGCATGGCGGACTCTCGAACGTGACGCTGAACGGGCTCGCGCTGATCTCGGTGATCATCGACTTCCACACCGCGCGCTTCGAGAAGGGCAACCCGCTGCCGGATGCCTGCTTCCTTCCCACCTGCACGGCGTCCGCGATCTATCACGGCGCGCTGAAGAGGCCGGCGAACCGCGACAAGCTGCTGGACGAGGTGCGGACCTTCGCGATCGAGGAATACCTGCCGGCGATGCTTCTAGGTTCGCGCCTCGGCAAGAAGAAGCGCGACGAGGTGAAGGCGAAGCTCGCCCGTTACACCGGCCTCTCCGAGGACTGGCTCGAGCGAACCAATCTCCGGGTGGAGCCGACCCGGTTCCGGAAGGAGCTGCTTAGGGCCAAGGGCAAGACCGTGGGCCGCCTCGATACCCGCTATCTCGGCGAGGACTACGACGACGCCGGCGAGTTCCCCGAGTCCGATCCGGCCGGCCACGGCATCGGCGGTGCCTATACGGCGGCGATGAACGACTACCTGACTCGTACGCTCCAGGTCGACATGGACCGGCCCTATACCGTCTTCAACATGGACGCGCTCAAGAACTGGGACTGGTACGGTCCGAAAGAGAAGCAGCAGCTCCGCTGGCCGGGCTACGTCAACGTGGCGCCCGAGCTCGGCCGGGTGCAGCGCGAGAACCCGGGCCTCAAGGTGCTGATGGCCAACGGGCTCTACGACCTGGCGACGCCGTTCTTTGCGGTCGAGACCACGATCGCCGGCAACGGCATCGACGCCGGCCGTATCGACATGACCTATTACGAGGCCGGGCACATGATGTACGTGCATGAGCCGTCGCTGAAGCAGCTGGTGGGCGATTTTCGCCGGCTGGTGACGGGGAAGAAGTAGGCCGCTAGCATGGTCTGGAACCGGTGCCACAAGGCACCGCAAGGGAGGCAAAGGATGATCGGACGGATTCTCGCACTCGGACTCGCGGCGGTGCTGGCGGCATCCCCGGCGATGGCGCAGGACAAGGTCAAGGTGGGCTTCATCGCCACCTTCTCGGGTCCCGGCGGCGTGCTCGGCAAGCACCTGCATGACGGCTTCATGCTCGGCATCGACCATTCGGGCGGCAAGCTCGGCGGTCTCACGCCCGAGGTGATCCAGGAGGACGACCGGCTGGCGCCGGACGTCGGCCTCCAGGTCGCCAAGAAGCTGATCGAGCGCGACAAGGTCGACGTGATGGCCGGCGTCATCTTCTCGAACGTGATGATGGCGATCTACAAGCCGGTGATCGACGCCGGCGTGCCCTTCATCAGCTCGAACGCGGGCCCGTCGCCGATCGCGGGCGCGCAGTGCTCGCCGATGTTCTTCTCGACCTCGTGGCAGAACGACGGCGCGCACGAGGCGATGGGCAAGCATGCCCAGGACAAGGGCTACAAGAACGTCTACCTGATGGCGCCCAACTACCAGGCGGGCAAGGACGCGCTCGCGGGCTTCAAGCGCTTCTACAAGGGCAACATCGCCGACGAGGTCTACACGACCGTCAACCAGCTCGACTACTCGGCCGAGATCACCCAGCTCCGCGCCGCGAAGCCGGACGCCGTTTACGTGTTCTATCCGGGCGGCATGGGCATCAACTTCGTCAAGCAGTACGGCCAGGCGGGCCTGACCAGCCAGACGCCGCTGCTCTCCGCCTTCACGATCGACTCGACCACGCTGCCGGCGCAGGGCGATGCCGCGATCGGCACCTTCACCACGGCGTTCTGGGCGGTCGACCTCAAGAACCCGGTCAACGAGAAGTTCGTCGCCGACTATCAGAAGAAGTACAACGACATCCCGTCCACGTACTCGGCGCAGGCCTACGACACGGCGCTGATGCTGAACGCGGCGATCAAGGATGCCGGCGGCAAGGTCTCCGACAAGAAGGCTCTCGCCGACGCGCTCAAGAAGACGAGCTTCGACTCCGTCCGCGGCGGCAAGCTGAAGCTCAACAACAACAACATCCCGATCCAGAACTTCTACCTGCTGGAGACGGTGAAGCGCGCCGACGGCAAGCTGGTTTCCTCGGTCCGCTCGACCGTGCTGACGGACCACAAGGACGCCTACTCGAAGGACTGCGCGATGAAGTGATCGGGTTTCACCCGACACTCGAAAACCCTCCCCCTCGATGGGGGAGGGCAGGGTGGGGGTGAGATGAAGCCCTCATCGCCGTCCGACTAGTCCTCGACGAATGGATCCGCTCCTTCTCCTGGTTCAGGCCCTGAACGGCCTGCAGCTCGGCGTCATGCTGTTCCTGCTGGCCGCCGGGCTGACGCTGGTGTTCGGCATCATGAACCTGGTGAACCTGGCGCACGGCTCGCTCTACATGGTCGGCGCCTACTTCATGGCGGCGTTCCAGGCGTGGACCGGGTCGTTCGTGCTGGCGCTGCTGCTGGCGGTGCCGGCGACGCTGCTGGTCGGCGTCGCGGTCGAGCTGATCGTGCTTCGCCGCCTCTACGACCGCGACCATCTGGATCAGGTGCTCGGCACCTTCGGCCTGATCCTGTTCTTCAACGAGCTGGTGCGGGTGATCTGGGGGCCGGCGGCGCTGTTCGTCTCGATGCCGCAAGCGCTCTCCGGCACCGTGGTCCTGCTGCCTGGAGCGCCGTATCCGGTCTATCGCCTCGTCATCATCGGCGTGGGTCTGGCCGTCGCGGCCTTCCTCTCCTGGCTGGTGACGCGGACGCGGACCGGCATGCTGATCCGTGCCGGCGCCTCGAACCCGACGATGGTCGCCGCCCTCGGCGTCGACATCAGGTTGCTGTTCACGCTGGTATTCGGCCTCGGCGCGGCGCTGGCGGGTCTCGCCGGCGCGATGGCGGCCCCGCTGCTCTCGGTCGAGGCGGCGATGGGCGACGGTGTGCTGATCCTGACCTTCGTCGTGATCGTGATCGGCGGCATCGGTTCCATTCGTGGAGCCTTCGTCGCCGCCGTCCTGGTCGGCATCGTCGACACGGTCGGCCGCGCCTTCCTGCCCATCCTCCTGCGCGAGATCTTCAACCGCCAGGTCGCCAATGCCGCCGGCCCGGCACTCGCCTCGATGCTGATCTATGTGCTGATGGCGGCGATCCTGGTCTTCCGTCCGCGCGGCCTGTTCGGAGCCAAGGGCTGATGCGATCGCCCGTGATCAGCCGTGCGCGGATCGCGACCGTGCTCCTGTTCGCGCTGCTGGCGCTCGTACCGGTCTACTCGACCCTGTTCTCCGCCCCCTTCTACCTGACGCTGTTCGCGCGCGTGATGATCTTCGCGCTCGCCGCCGTCAGCCTCGACCTCGTTCTGGGATTCGGCGGACTCGTCAGCTTCGGGCACGCGGCCTATCTCGGCGTCGGCGCCTATGCGGTCGGGATCCTGGCGTATCACGGCGTCGACAGCGTCTTCGTGCTCTGGGGGGCGGCGATCCTGGCCTCGGCCCTGGTCGCGCTGTTCATCGGCGCGATCTCGCTGCGCACCAGCGGCATGTACTTCATCATGATCACGCTCGCCTTCGCCCAGATGCTGTTCTACCTGGCGGTCAGCCTGAAGGCCTATGGCGGCGACGACGGGCTGCCGATCGCCAAGCGCGGGACGCTCGGCCCGTTCGACCTCAAGAGCGACGTCCAGCTCTACTACCTGATCCTGATCGCGCTGGGCTTGGCGCTCTATCTCGGCCACCGCATCGTCGGATCGCGCTTCGGCCGCGTGCTCGAAGGGGCGAAGTGGAACGAGCGCCGCGCGGTCGCGCTCGGCCTCGCCCCCTATCGCTACCGGCTGGTCGCCTTCGTGATCTCGGGCACGGTCTGCGGGCTCGCTGGCGCCCTCTTGGCGACGCTGACCAACTTCGTCAGCCCGTCCTACATGGCATGGACGCGCTCGGGCGAGATCATCGTGATGGTCGTGCTCGGCGGCATGGCGACGCTGACGGGCCCGGTGATCGGCGCCGTTGTGCTGCTGGTGCTGGAAGAGGTGCTGGCGACGCTGACGATCCACTGGATGCTGATCCTGGGCCCGATCCTGGTGCTGGTCGTGCTGTTCGCCCGCCGCGGCCTCTGGGGCTGGATCGCGGGGCGTCATGGCTGAACTGCTTGCGGTCTCCGGCGTGACCAAGCGCTTCGGCGGTATCGCCGCCTCCGACGGGGTCGACCTCACGGTCGCGTCGGGCGAATGCCACGCCCTGATCGGGCCGAACGGCGCCGGCAAGACGACGCTGATCTCCCAGGTCTCGGGCGAGCTGAAGCCCGATGCCGGACGCATCGTCTTCCTCGGTCGCGACATCACGCGCGAGCCGGCGCCCAAGCGCTCGCGCGCCGGCCTCGCACGGTCGTTCCAGGTGACCTGCCTGATCCCGAGCTTCACCGCGCTCGAGAACGCGACCTTGGCGATCCAGGCGAAGCAGGGACACAGCTTCAGCTTCTGGCGCGATGCCCGCAACGACGCGCGGCTGATCGGGCCGGCGATGGCGGCTCTCTCCCGCGTCGGTCTCGACGCCCGGGCCGGCGTGCCCGTCGGTGCGCTCGCCCATGGCGAGCAGCGGGCGCTCGAGATCGCGCTGGCGCTGGCCCTTGAGCCACGCCTTCTGCTGCTCGACGAGCCGATGGCGGGGATGGGGCCGGCGGATGCGTCGCGGATGATCGCGCTGCTCGAAAGCCTCAAGGGCTCGGTCGCGATGCTGCTGGTCGAGCACGACATGGACGCGGTGTTCCGGCTTGCCGACCGGATCTCGGTGCTGGTCTACGGCAAGGTGATCGCCTCGGGCTCGCCGGACCAGGTCCGCGCCGATGCCGAGGTGCGGCGAGCCTATCTGGGCGAGGCCGCCTGATGCTCGATGTTGAGGGCATCGACACGTTCTACGGCACGAGCCAGGTGCTGTTCGGCTTCTCGCTTCATGTCGGGGCGGGCGAGGTCGTGACCCTGATGGGCCGGAACGGCATGGGGAAGACCACGGCCGTGAAGTCGATCATGGGCATCCTGAAGCCGCGCGCCGGCCGCATCGACTTCGAGGGCCAGGCGCTGGTCGGCCGCCCGGCCTACGCCGCGGCGCGCGCCGGCTTGGGCCTGGTGCCGGAAGGGAGGCAGGTGTTCCCGACCCTCTCGGTCGAGGAGAACCTGGTCGCAACCGGCATTCGTCGCGGCGAGCGGCCCTGGACGTTGGAGCGGATCTGGGAGCTGTTCCCGCGACTCGCCGAGCGTCGGCGGAACCTGGGCTCCCAGCTCTCGGGCGGCGAGCAGCAGATGCTGGCGATCGGCCGTGCGCTGATGACCAACCCCAGGCTCTTGATCCTGGACGAGGCGACCGAGGGCCTGGCGCCCCTGATCCGGGCCGAGATCTGGCGCTGCCTGGACGCGCTCAAGGAGGAGGGGCAGGCGATCTTGGTCATCGACAAGAACGTGAGGGCGCTGATCGCCCTTGCCACGCGGCATGTCATCATCGAAAAGGGGCGCGTGGTGTGGACGGGCGACGGCGCCCAGCTCGCCGCCGACCCATCCATTTCCGAACGCTATCTCGGTGTCTGACATGGCTTTGTTCACGACCAAGCAGACGGTCCGCTTCGCCGACTGCGACCCGGCCGGGCTCGTCGACTACCCCAACTACTTCAAGATGGCCCAGGCCCTGGTCGAGGACTGGTTCGCCCAGAGCCTGCGCGAGCCCTATGCCGATCTGCTGAACGCCAAGAAGATCGCGCTGCCGACCGTCCACCTGACCGTCGACTTCAACCGGCCGAGCCGGATGGGCGAGACGTTAACCTGGACCGTCCAGGTCGAGGCCCTGGGTCGCTCCTCGATCCGCCTCAAGCTGGTGGCGACCGCGGAAGGGGCCGAGCGGCTGACGCTCACCCAGGTCATCGTCACCACGGATGCGGCCGGCAAGAGCGTGGCGATCCCGCCCGAGCTTAGGGTCAAGGTCGCCAACTACCAGTCCGCGACCGCCAAAAAGTAGATGCGGACCCTGCTGCCGAAGGCCTGGAAGCGGCCCAAGGGCTATGCCAACGGCATCGAGGCCCAGGGCCGGCTCGTCTTCGTCGCCGGCCAGATCGGCTGGAACGCCGAGGAGGTGTTCGAGACCGACGATCTGGCCGCCCAGACCCTCCAGGCGCTCCGAAATGTGATGGCCGTCATAGCCGAGGCCGATGCAAAGCCTCACCATATTGTTAGGATGACGTGGTATATCGTTGATAAACATGACTATCGCGCCAAGGCCAAGGAGATCGGCGAGGCCTATCGCGAGGTCATGGGAGCCCATTATCCGGTGATGTCGCTGGTCGAGGTGAAGGCATTGCTCGAGGACCGGGCCAAGGTCGAGATCGAGGCGACGGCGGTGATCCCCGCCGCGGGTCGCGCGCGTCCGCCGGGCGTGCGGGACTGACGTCCATGCGCCGCCTCCTGCCTATCGTCCTTTTCGTGCTGTTCATCGCCGACCCGGGCTGGGCCGAGACGACGCCGCGCGATTTCCTGTGGCGGACGCAGCCGGACCATATGGCGCCGGCCCTGAAGATGCCGCTCGGGCAGGCAGTCGTGCCGCCGATGTTCCGTCCCGACGAGTATCCGGCCGGGATCGTCGTCCGCCGCTCGAAGGGCGACATGACGACGCTCGGCAAGCTGGACAGGAAAATGAGCGAGGCCTGCCAGGCCGGCGTCTTTCGCGAGCTCAAGCCCAGCAAGATGGTCGCGGTCTCGACCAACGCGACGTTGGGAGCCGCCTTCGGCCACGGTCTCGGGCTGGTCGACCCCAAGAAGCTCGCCGACTCGTCGAAGGTCTATTATTTCTATCACGGCTCGACGTCGTTCTGCATGGTCCGGGCCGAGGACAACTGGGATCCCCGCTACGCCCGCTCGCGCTGAGCCATTCGCGTTAAATCCGGGCGCGCGGTAGTATCCGATTCAAAGCAGTTGGAGTTCGAGCGCCATGCGTAACGTGGTGATCGCGGGCTACGCCCGCTCGCCGTTCCATTTCGCCCACAAGGGCGACCTCCGGAAGGTCCGGCCCGACGAGATGGCCGCCCAGGTCATCGAGGCGCTGATCAAGCAGACGGGCGTGCCGCCGCAGGACCTCGAAGACCTGATCGTCGGCTGCGCCTTCCCCGAGGGCGAGCAGGGCTTCAACGTCGCCCGCCTGATCGGGCTCTTAGGCCACCTGCCGCTCTCGGTCGGCGGCGCCACCGTCAACCGCTTCTGCGGCTCCTCGATGCAGGCGATCCACATGGCCGCCGGCGCAATCCAGATGAACGCCGGCGAGGCCTTCGTCTGTGGCGGCATCGAGTCGATGTCGCGGGTGCCGATGGGCGGCTACAACCCGATGCCGAGCCCGAAGCTGATGAGCGAGATGCCGGCGGCCTACATGTCGATGGGCCAGACCGCCGAGAACGTCGCGCGCCAGTACCAGATCACCCGCGCCGAGCAGGAGGAGTTCGCGGTCGGCAGCCACGCCAAGGCGGCCGCCGCCCAGGCCGCCGGCAAGCTCGACGCCGAGATCGTCGCGATCAACGGTGTGACGAAGGACGGCTGCATCCGCGCCGGCACGTCCAAGGAAGCGCTGGCCGGATTGAAGCCGGCGTTCCTGGAGGAGGGCACGGTCACCGCCGGCACCTCCTCGCCGCTGACCGATGGGGCGACCGCGGTGCTAGTGACGTCCGAGGATTACGCCAAGGCGCATGGGCTCAAGGTGCTGGCCAAGATCCGCTCGATCGCGGTCGCCGGCTGCGCGCCCGAGGTGATGGGCCTAGGCCCGATCGGCGCCAGCAAGAAGGCGCTGAAACGCGCCGGCATCACGTCCAAGGATCTCGACGTGGTCGAGCTCAACGAGGCCTTCGCCTCCCAGGCGATCGCCAGCATGCGCGACCTCGACATCGCCCCTGAGAAGGTGAACCTCGACGGCGGCGCGATCGCGCTCGGACATCCGCTGGGCGCCACCGGTGCGCGCATCACGGGCAAGGCGGCGGCGCTGCTCAAGCGCGAAGGCAAATCGCTGGCGCTGGCGACGCAATGCATCGGCGGCGGGCAGGGGATCGCGACCATTCTCGAGGCCGTCTGATGCCGGCCCCGAAACTCAAGATCGGCCGCGTCGGCGTCATCGGCTCCGGCGTGATGGGGGGCGGGATCGCCGCCCATGTCGCCAATGCCGGCGTGCCGGTTCATCTGCTCGATATCGTACCGAAGGACGGCGGCAACCGGAATGCGGTCGCCGAGGGTGCGATCCAGCGCCTGCTCAAGACTGACCCGGCCCCGTTCATGCATGCGGGCGCGGCGCGCCTGGTGACCCCCGGCAACATCGAAGACCACCTCGACCGCTTGGGCGAATGCGACTGGATCGTCGAGGTCGTCGCCGAGAACCTCGCGATCAAGCAGGAGGTCTACAAGAAGATCGAGGCGCATCGGAAGAAGGGCTCGATCGTCTCCTCCAACACCTCGACCATCCCGCTTCAGAACCTGACGAAGGGCCTGCCGAAGTCCTTCGCCAAGGACTTCCTGATCACGCACTTCTTCAACCCGCCGCGCTACATGCGGCTGCTCGAGATCGTCGCGGGCCCCTCGACCAAGCCGAAGGCGGTGGAGATCATCCGCGACTTCTGCGACCACGCGCTCGGCAAGGGCGTGGTCGATTGCAAGGACACGCCGGGCTTCATCGCCAACCGGATCGGCACCTACTGGATCCAGGCCGCGATCAACCATTCGATCGATCTCGGCCTCACGGTCGAGGAGGCGGACTCAGTCGCCGGCCGGCCGATGGGCATCCCCAAGACCGGCATCTTCGGCCTGCTCGACCTCGTCGGTCTCGACCTGATGCCGCATGTGTCGAAGAGCCTGCTCGCCACATTGCCCGAGGGCGACGACTACCGCCGCATCTACCGGCCGCAGGCGCTGTTCGAGAAGATGATCGCGGACGGCTACACGGGGCGTAAGGGCAAGGGCGGCTTCTATCGTCTCGCCAAAGGCGCAGATGGATCGCGGGTGAAAGAGGCGATCGACCTCAAGACCGGCGAGTACCACGTGGCCGGCAAGCCGCGTCTCGAGTCCGTCGAGGCGGCGCGCAAGGGCCTCAAGGTCCTCGCCGAGCATCCCGACAAGGGCGGCAAATACGCCTGGGCGGTGATGCGCGACACGCTCGCCTATGCCGCCTCGCTGGTGCCCGACATCGCCGACCAGGTGACCGCCGTCGACGAGGCGATGCGCCTCGGATACGCGTGGAAGCGCGGGCCGTTCGAGATGATCGACCAGCTCGGCGCCAGGTGGTTTGCCGACAAGCTCGCGACCGAAGGCAAAGCGGTGCCGTCGCTGGTGACCGCGGCAGCCGCGGCCGGCGGCTTCTATCGCACGCAGGACGCGACGGTCGAATATCTCGGCACCGACGGCGCCTATCACGCGATCCAGCGCCGGCCGGGCGTGCTGCTGCTCACTGACGTCAAGCGCGGCAAGCAGCCGATCGTCGGCAACAAGGCGGCGAGCCTCTGGGATCTCGGCGACGGCGTCGCCTGCCTCGAGTTCCACACCAAGATGAACGCCTTCGATGCCGACCTGCTCGGCATGGTGAAGAAGGCGATCGACACGGTTACGAAGAGCTACAAAGCGCTCGTCATCCACAACGACGCCGACAACTTCTCGGTCGGCGCCAATCTAGGCCTCGCCCTGTTCGCCGCCAACGTGGCGTTGTGGCCGGCGATCGACCAGCTGGTCGACCAGGGGCAGAAGACCTTCAAGGCACTCAAATACGCGCCGTTCCCGAGCGTCGGCGCGCCCGCGGGCATGGCTTTGGGCGGCGGCTGCGAAGTGCTGCTGCACTGCTCGGCCGTGCAGGCCCACGCCGAGAGCTATATCGGCCTTGTCGAATGCGGCGTGGGATTGGTGCCAGGATGGGGCGGCTCGAAGGAGCTGCTGACACGCTGGGCGACGCTACCCGGCATGCCGAAGGGCCCGATGCCGCCGGTCGCCAAGGCGTTCGAGACGGTGGCGATGGCGAAGGTCGGCAAGTCGGCGCATGAGTGCCGTGAGCTGGGATTCCTGCGTCCGACCGACGGCATCACGATGAACCGCGACCGTCTCCTTGCCGATGCGAAGGAAACTGCGCTCAAGCTCGCCAAGAAATACAAGGCGCCGGAGCCGCCGGTGCTCAACCTGCCGGGCCCGACCGGCGTCGCCGCGATCCAGCTTCAGGTCGAAGGCCTAGCCCTGCAGGGCAAGGTCACCACTCACGACCAGGTCGTGGTCAAGGAGCTGGCGAAGGTCATCACCGGCGGCGACGACGCCGACCACATCGAGCCCACCAGCGAGGACAAGCTCTATGCGCTCGAACGCCAGGCCTTCATGCGCCTGGTCAAGACCGAGGGCACGCTCCAGCGCATGGAGCACATGCTGACCACCGGCAAGCCGCTGAGGAACTAGCCATGGCTACGTACAAAGCTCCCTTGCGCGACATCCGCTTCGTACTGAACGAGGTGCTGGCCGACTCCGAGCCGCTGCCCGGCGACGAGGAGTATGGCGCCGATACCGCGGACGCGATCCTCGAGGCCGCAGCCCAGATCTGCGAGGAGGTGCTGCAGCCCCTCAACCGCTCCGGCGACGAGGAAGGCTCGGTGCTGGAGAACGGCGTGGTGCGCACGCCGAAGGGTTTCAAGGAAGCCTACGAGGCGTTCCGCGAAGGCGGCTGGGTCGGCATGCCGTGCGCGGTCGAGGATGGCGGGCAGGGGATGCCGCGCCTTCTGCACAACGTCGTGAAGGAGATGTTCTGCTCGGCGAACCTCGCCTTCGGCATGTTCCCCGGCCTTTCCAATGGTGCCTATGCGGCGATCCGCGCGCATGCGGTCGAGGAGTTGAAGCGCGCCTACCTGCCGAAGCTCGCGACCGGCGAGTGGACCGGGACCATGTGCCTGACCGAGCCGCAATGCGGCACCGATCTCGGGCTGATCCGCACCAGGGCGGTGCCAAAGGGCGATGGCAGCTATGCCATCACCGGCACCAAGATCTTCATCTCCTGCGGCGACCACGACTTCACCGACAACATCGTGCACCTGGTGCTGGCGAAGCTGCCGGACGCGCCCGAAGGCATCCGCGGCATCAGCCTGTTCCTGGTGCCGAAGCGCCTGCCGATGGCCGATGGCAAGCCCGGCGTCCACAACGGTGTCTCGACCGGCGCACTCGAGCACAAGATGGGCATCAAGGCCTCGCCCACCTGCGTCCTCAATTTCGAGAACTCGGTCGGCTGGCTCGTCGGCGGCATGCACAAGGGCATGCGCTGCATGTTCACGATGATGAACGAGGCGCGCCTCTCGGTCGGCATGCAGGGCCTCGGCCTCGCCGAGGTCGCCTACCAGAACGCCCGCGACTACGCCAGGGAGCGTACCCAGGGACGCTCCGTCAGCGGCACCAAGGATGCGGCGAAGACCGCCGATCCGATCATCGTGCATCCCGACGTGCGGAAGAACCTGCTCTCGATCCGCTCCTTCACCGAAGGCGCCAGGGTGATGGCCTATTGGACCGGCCGCCTGCTGGACGAATCCGAGAAGCACCCGGACGCGGCGAAGCGCGAGGCGGCCGACGAACTGGTGCAGCTGCTGACGCCGATCGTGAAGGCCTATCTCACCGACCAGGGCTTCGCCTCGACCGTGACCGCGCAGCAGGTCTATGGCGGCCACGGCTACATCCGCGAGCACGGCGTCGAGCAGTTCGTGCGCGACGCCCGCATCGCGCAGATCTACGAAGGCACCAATGGCATCCAGGCGCTCGACCTGGTCGGGCGCAAGTTGCCGCAGAACATGGGGCGCCTGCTCCGGCGCTTCTTCCATCCGGTGGACACCTTCATCCAGGCGAACGGCACCGAGCCCAAGCTCGCCGAGTTCGTGATGCCGCTGGCGAAGGCCTTCGCCAAGCTGCAGCAGGCGACCGCGCAGCTTGCGGAGAAGGGGCTCAAGGACCCCGAGGAGGCGGTGTCGGGAGCGACCGACTACCTCCGCCTGTTCGGCCATGTGGTCATGGGGTTCCTCTGGTGCCGGATCGTCAAGCTGGCCCAGGCGAAGATCGCCGCCGGAAACGACGCCGACGGCTTCTATGCCGCCAAGGTCATGACCGCGCGATTCTTCATCGAACGCGTGCTGCCGGAGACCGACACCCTGTTCAGGACGGTGCTCGCCGGCCGGAAGACCCTGATGGAGATGCCGGCCGAGGCGTTCTGAGGCGGAATCGGGGACGGGCCGCTCAGGGTCTCTGAGACCGTCACGGCCCTGATTTTCCGGCGGTTTGTGCGGCTGCGCGGCTTGACGGCGGGGGAGGGCCCGATTAGGTATGGCGCCGGTGGCGGGCGTAGCTCAGTTGGTTAGAGCACCAGATTGTGGATCTGGGGGTCGCCGGTTCAAGCCCGGTCGCTCGCCCCATTTTCCCTGACGTTCGAACGGAGTAGCCAGCAATCCGGTCGTTCGTAAATAAACTATGAAGATTGTCGAAAATTGTCGGCTTGCCTCCGCGCTCCCGAAACGATTGATTAGCGCCTCCGATCACGAGAGTGCGCCGTCCCGCGGAGCCCAATGAGCACGGCCACTGCAAGCGAACGTTTCTGGCCCGCGACCTTCGCCGAGCGCGGCGCCACGGTGCCGTTCACGACGCCGGTCCTGGCCGCCGCGCGGATGCGCTCGACCGATCCCGAGAAGGTCGAATACCTGATCCCCGGCCTTTCCGGCTCCAAGGGCACCTACGTGATCCCGGCCAAGGCGCTGCCGGAGATGTTCAAGATGACGGTCCACGACCGAGCGCTCCTCGAGGAGATGGAAGCGAAGTCGGCGACCAGTCCGCACGATATCCGCATCGCCACCCTCAAGGTCGCCAGCACCGGGCTCGCCGGCTCGGATGCCGCGACCGCGGCCAAGACGATCCTCAGCGCCGCCGAGAACCAGGAACTGGTGACGCGGCTCTTCGTCGTCGTCCGTGCCCTCGAGCAACTGTCGTCCGGCAAGGAGAAGTTCGTCGTCACCGATCTGATGTCGGACTCGGGCAAGAAACGGGCGCGTGCCGAGCTCACCGCCGCGGGCGAGAGACTGGACATCGAGCTGCAGGAGCTCCTCGACCGGCTCGAGCAATGGGGCAACATGATCGCGCCGCTGGGCGTTCCCCGCAGCGCTGCAGTCGGACCGATGCGGCGGATCTGGACCCAGCTGACCGAGCTGTCGCGGGTGATGCGCGACTGGGCCGCCGGCGAGTGGGCCGACGATGCGGCGCCCGATGCGACGCTGGTCGCCGACGTCGCCGAGGAAACCAACCGGGTCGCGACCAAGCCGATCGGCGACCTCGACTCGGCACTCGATAACATCGCGAAATACATCGTTCCCTGGGGCGAGACCGAGGTTCAGCTCAAGGCTGCGATGGACAAGCTCGGCTGGTTCTTCGACGGCTGGGACAACGTGCTGAAGGTCTGGGATTCGGCCCAGCGCGAGGTCCACTACCGGCAGAAGGAAGCGGTGGTCGAGATGGTGCGGCTTCTGCCGCTGGTCCCGCAGAGCGAAGTCAAATCCAACCAGGCAAAATGGGTCGACCTCTCTGTGTCGATGCGCCGGCAGGTCAGGGTGCTGGAGGGATGGAACTCGGGTGAGATCGACATCGAGCTGATGATGCGGCTCGAGAAGTACAAGGCCTCGGTGATCTGATCCGTCGCTAGCCGCGCAAGCCGGCAAGCATGTCTCGCGCCTTGTTGGCGACGAGCGAGGCCGGATCCATCTGGATCGTCGGAAGCTCCGGCTCGGGAGCCGCCTCGGCCGGTGCCTCTGCTACGGCCACCGCCGCCGGCGGAGCGGAGAGCGGCCCGGTCTCCGGAACCGGTGCTGCCGCGGCATTGGGCTTGGCGCCCCACGAGGTCGACATCCTGATCCTCGGCTTGGCGCCCGGTGGCGGCGGCGACTTGGAGATCTCCGACTCCGGCTTCTTGATGCGGTGGTAGTCGGACGAGCGGAGGATGACGCCGACGATGCCGCCGTCGGTGATGAGGCGGGCCGCGTCGGTCAGGGCAGAGATCGCCGTATCGCGTTTCACCTGCACGACCTGGCTTTCGGCGAGCTTGATCAGCTCGGCGCCGAGACTCGTCTTGAGGCCGTCCATCGTCTGGGCGACGCGAGACGCGTCCTCGGCGCTGCGGCAGCGGAGGTCGAGGTAGAAGGCGTAAAGATGCGCGAAGCGGCTGAACTCGTCGTTCATCTCCAGCATCAGCGGATCGTGCAACGGCACCAGGACTTCGCCCGGCTTCAGCTTCCGCCCGAGCCGGCCATCGGCTTCCGTCTTCTTCCGTGTCCGCCGAGCCCAGACGTAGCGCGTCAGCACGGTGGCGCCGAAGGTGAGAGCCATCACCGCGACCCAAAGAACGCCGAGCGCTTTCAGCCCGTCGCGCATCATGTCGGCGATGCCGTCGAGGTTGAGCATCTGGAGCGTGAGACGAACGTGCTTTTGCGAGCTGAACACGTGCTCCTTGACGAAGTCGACGAGCCAGACCGGGAGGTCGTCCTGGAAGGAGACGATCAGGGTCACGGCCACGGCGATGATGTCGAGCGCGGCGATCGCGAGGATCATGCCCCAGGTGAGGGTACGCATGAGCAGGCCGATGGCGGTGTCGACCAGCACCAGGACCCAGAAGCGGACCTTCGGCGACACCGGCTTCTTCGGTCGGGACGGCGCCTGCTTCTTCTTCCGCCGAAACTTCGCGCGGGTCTTCTCGAAGAGCTGGAATTTGGGAAGCTCGAACATCAGTGCCGGGTGGTATAGAGGCTGCCCTGAGCGAAATCTATCTGTTCCGTTAGGCTTGGGGCGAGCATATTCTTGCTCCTCGCTGCGACCATCGACGTGACGGCGGCAAAGGACTACGAAGGACGGCCGCAGCCGACGGAAGGGAGCGACATGGCCGGGAGCGTAAACAAGGTCATTCTGGTTGGAAATCTCGGGCGCGACCCGGAGGTCCGCAACACCCAGGATGGACGGAAAGTAGTTAATCTTTCCTTAGCGACGTCCGAATCCTGGCGAGACCGCCAGTCGGGCGAGCGCAAGGAGCGGACCGAGTGGCACCGCGTGGTGATCTTCAACGAGAACCTGGCGGAGGTGGCTGAGAAGTACCTGAAGAAGGGCGCCAAGGTCTTCATCGAGGGCCAGCTCCAGACCCGCAAGTGGACCGACCAGTCCGGTGCCGAGAAGTATACGACCGAGATCGTGCTGCAGCGTTACCGTGGCGAATTGACCATGCTGGATGGCCGCGGCGACAGCGGCGGCGCCAGCCATGGCGGCGAGTTCGCCGACGCGCCCGGCCCGTCGAGCCCGCCGGCCCGCAAGGGCGGCGCGGATCTCGACGACGAGATCCCGTTCTGATGTCGGCCGCGCGGTTCCTGGCGGCGCTTCTCTGCCTCGGCTGGATCGCCGCGGCCGAAGCGCAGACCGCCTACAAGGAAATCGACCCGAAAAGCGCCAGCTTCGCCGGTGCGGCGACGTTCCGGAAGACCGCGCGCCTGGCCCAGGACAAGATCGAGGTCGCCAAGGCCGAGCAGGAAGTGGTGACCATCCTTGCCGGCAAGCCCGAGACCAGGAACGTCGCCAAGCCGGGCGACTACATCGTCACCGGTACGCTGGGCGAGCGCTACGTGATCGCCGGCAACCGCTTCGACAGGCTCTACGAGCCGGATCCGGGTCGGCCGGGCGAGTTCCGCTCGAAGGGCACGGTGCTCGCCGTGCTGCTGACCGAGCCGGTGACGTTCAAGGCGCCGTGGGGCGAGCAGCAGCGGATCGACGCCGGCGGCGTGCTGGTCAAGAATGGTGACGACATCTACGGCATCGCCGAGGCCGCCTTCGCCGAGACCTACGGCCGCGCCGACAAGGACGGCAAGGTCTTCGTCGCCCTCGACGTGCCGTTGGCCCAGCAGAAGGCCGCGGCGCAGGAGCGGGGCGAGAGCGCGCACGTCGCCGATCTCGATCGCCGGATGGCGCTGAAGAAGTGAGCTTCGCCTATCCGCTCACCGGGCTCGCGACGGTCGCGGCCCTTCTGGTCTTCATCTGGACCGGGCGCAAGGTGAGTGCCGCGCGCCGGCAGTTCGGCATCAAGGCGCCGGCGACGTCGGGCGATCCGGGCTTCGACCGGGTCTTCCGCGTGCAGATGAACACGCTCGAGCAGCTGGCGCTTTTCCTGCCGGCGCTGTGGCTCGCGGCGGCGGTTTCCGCTGACCTCTGGGCGGCCGTTCTGGGGGCCGTCTGGGTCGTCGGCCGGGTGGTTTATGCGCAAGCGTACTATCGCGACGCCGCGGCCCGCGGACCGGGCTTCCTCCTGACCGTCGCGCCCACATTTATCTTATTGATTTTGGCTGTGATTTTTATCCTCAAGGGGATGGTCTCCTAGCCGCTTCGCGCGTTGTTTGCGGGTGCGAAATATGCTAACCAAAGTGTCATAGGAACGACCCCGCACCGACCCGGTGTGTTCCTTCTTCGTTCGCAACCGCACCGGACCTCATTTTCCACGTGACGACCACCGTTCCACCGACGGACATCGCGCCCGTCACCATCGAAGAGGAAATGCGGCGTTCGTACCTCGATTACGCGATGAGCGTGATCGTGGCGCGTGCCCTTCCCGATGTCCGCGACGGCCTGAAGCCCGTCCACCGCCGCATCCTCTACGCGATGATGGAAGGCGGCTACGACTGGTCCAAGGTCGCCCGCAAGAGTGCCCGCATCGTCGGCGACGTGATGGGCAAGTACCACCCGCACGGCGACGCCTCGATCTACGACGCCATGGTCCGCATGGCGCAGGACTTCTCGATGAGCCTGCCGCTCATCCAGGGGCAGGGCAATTTCGGCTCGATGGAC
>JAEULB010000075.1 GCA_016792585.1 Rhodospirillaceae bacterium | reverse complement strand
GACCGGGCGCACGCCGATCATCCATTGGGGCCGCGAGTGCCGCTATCGCCGGGCCGGTGTCGAGGATGCCTGGCGTCTCTATTTCGAGCCGGTGTCGCCGCACACGATCGCCACCGCCGAGCAGGACGGGCTTTCGATCTTTCCGCCGAAATGGACCAAGGCCAACCTGCGCGAGATCCGCGTCAACAAGGCCGCGGGCGAATGGAGCTCGTTCTCCGGCCTCTACCTGATGAACCGGCGCGAGGATGTCTGCGTCTACGACTTCTTCACCGAACCCGACGAGCTGGTGCCCTGGCTCGCGCCCGACAACCCGCTCGTGCTCGACCTCGAGACGGGCGTCAAGCAGCTCTACCGGCGCTACGTCCGGCTGGCCGCCCCGCTCAAGGAGGAGGTCGACCGCTTCGCCGCCCGCCTGATCGGGCGCCGGCCGACCCTCGCCGTCCACTACCGGACGCAGAGCCCGGGAAAGGTCCTCGAAGCGTCCGACATGTCGGCGCTCCGCCTCGATACCTTCGCCGAGTCGATCGACCGCTATCTCGCCGCCCATCCGGACGCCGGCATCTACCTGCTCACAGACTTCCTGCCGGCGGTCGATTTCTTCCGCGATCGCTACGGCGATCGCGTCTCGACCCGCAACGTGACTCGGGTCAAGCAATCACAGGATGGCTCGATCGAGCTCAACCAGCGCTATGACGGGATCGTGCTCGGGCGCGAGGTGGTGCTCGACACCTATCTCGCGACGCGTTGCGATGCACTGCTCGGCGACGGCGCCTCGGGCGTCTCGGGCGCCGCGTCCTGGCTCAAGGACTGGCCCGAAGGAAGCGTGACCCTGCTTCGCAAGCCACCGAAGGCCGACCTCACCCGGCCGGTCCGCCGCCACGCCGATCCGTCGGCGTGGTGGAATCCGCCGGCCTAGACGACCGAGGCCTCAGGCCGCCTTCTTCTCGCCCTCGATCGCCGCCTGGGCCGCGGCGAGACGCGCGATCGGCACGCGGTAGGGCGAGCACGACACGTAGTCGAGGCCGATCTTCTCGCAGAAGCGGATCGACGACGGATCGCCGCCGTGCTCGCCGCAGATGCCGAGCTTGATGTCGCGGCGCGTCTTCCGGCCGCGCTCGGCCGCGATCTCCATCAGCTCGCCGACGCCGTCGACGTCGATCGAGACAAAGGGATCGGTCTCGAGGATGCCCTTTTCCTGATAGGTCTTCAGGAACGAGCCGGCATCGTCGCGCGAAAGGCCGAAGGCGGTCTGCGTCAGGTCGTTGGTTCCGAAGGAGAAGAACTCCGCCGACTCGGCGATCTCCTGCGCGCGGAGCGCGGCCCTGGGCAGCTCGATCATCGTGCCGGTCATGTAGGGGACCTTTGCGCCGGTCTCCTTCGCCACCTCGGCCGCGACGCGATCGATCATCGTCTTCAGGATGTCGAGCTCCTTCTTGGTCGCGATCAGCGGGATCATGACCTCGGGCAGCGCCGTCTCGCCCAGCTCCTTCGACACGGCGGCCACCGCCTCGAAGATGGCGCGCGCCTGCATCTCGTAGATCTCCGGATAGGAGATGCCGAGACGGCAGCCGCGATGGCCCAGCATCGGGTTCGATTCCTTGAGCTCGATCGCGCGCTGGCGGAGTGTCTCGGCCGAGGCGCCGGAAGCCTTGGCGACCTCCTCGATCTCGGCCTCGGTGTGCGGCAGGAACTCGTGCAGCGGCGGATCGAGCAGGCGCACCGTCACCGGCAGGCCGCGCATGATCCGGAAGATCTCGACGAAGTCGTCGCGCTGCATCGGCAGGATCTTGGCGAGCGCCGCGCGGCGGCCTTCGGTCGTCGTCGCCATGATCATCTCGCGGACCGCGACGATGCGGTCGGCCTCGAAGAACATGTGCTCGGTGCGGCAGAGGCCGATGCCCTCGGCGCCGAACTGACGCGCGGTGCGGGCGTCGGTCGGGGTGTCGGCGTTGGTGCGGATCTTGAGACGGCGGAGCCCGTCGGCCCATTCCATCAGCGTCGCGAAGTCGCCGGAGAGCTCCGGCTGGATCGTCGGCACCTCGCCGACGAAGACCTCGCCGGTGCCACCGTCGATGGTCAGGATGTCGCCTTCCTTGACGGTGGTGCCGCGGACCATGAGTTGCTTCTTCGCATAGTCGACGCGAAGTTCGCCGGCGCCGGAGACGCAGGGACGGCCCATGCCACGGGCGACCACCGCCGCGTGGCTGGTCATGCCGCCGCGGGTGGTGAGGATGCCTTCCGCGGCATGCATGCCATGGATGTCCTCAGGACTGGTCTCGATGCGGGTCAAGAGCACGCGCTCTCCCTTGGCGGCGCGTTCCTCGGCCTCGTCGGCCGAGAACACGACCTTGCCCGAGGCGGCACCCGGCGACGCCGGAAGCCCGCGCGCGAGCACGGTCTTCCTGGCCTTCGGATCGAGCGTCGGGTGGAGCAGCTGGTCGAGCGAGGACGGGTTGATGCGGAGCACCGCCTCGTGGCGATCGATCAGCCCTTCCGAGACCATGTCGACCGCGATCTTGAGCGCGGCCTTGGCCGTCCGCTTGCCGGACCGGGTCTGCAGCATGAACAGCTTGCCGCGCTGGACCGTGAACTCGATGTCCTGCATGTCGCGGTAGTGCTTCTCGAGCTGGCCGCGAACGGTGTCGAGCTGC
>JAEULB010000073.1 GCA_016792585.1 Rhodospirillaceae bacterium | reverse complement strand
CGGTATGACCGAGACAAGTAGCAACATCGGCTATGCCGAGGAGCTGGACGAGGCGCCGCCGAGCCCGTGGCTGTTCTGGAAGACCGACACCTTCCAGCGCCTGGTCCGTCACAAGGCGTTCATGGCCGGCGCGATCGTGTTCGGGATCGTGGCGCTGGTCGCGATCTTCGCCCCGTGGATCGCCCCCACCGACCCGAACAAGCTGGCGATCCGCTTCAAGTTCAGGCCGCCGTCCTGGGACTACCCCTTCGGCACCGACAATTTCGGCCGTGACCAGCTGAGCCGCGTCGTCTACGGCGCCCGGCTCAGCCTCGGCATCGGCCTCGGCGTCGTGGTCCTGAACGCGGTCTTCGGCATCCTGCTCGGCGCCGCCGCCGGCTATGTGCGGAAGCTGGACGGGCCGCTGATGCGCCTCGCCGACGCCTTCATGGCCTTCCCTTCGATCCTGCTGGCGCTCGGCATCGCAGCCGCGCTCGGCCCCTCTTCCTACACCGCGGTGATCGCGATCTCGGTCGTCTACATTCCCCGGACCGCGCGCATCGTCCGCGCGTCCGTCCTGGTGGTGCGCGAGATGGAGTTCGTGCAGGCGGCGCTCGCCTGCGGCGCCCGGCACAGCCGTATCGTCTGGAAGCACGTGCTGCCCAACTGCATGGCGCCGCTGATCGTGCAGCTCAGCTTCATCTTCGCCTATGCGGTGCTGACCGAGGCGGTGCTGAGCTTCCTCGGGCTCGGCGCCGCGCCGCCGGCGCCGACCTGGGGCAACATCATCGCCGAGGGGCGCACCTATATCCGCGAGGCCGAGTGGATCACGCTGATCCCCGGCATCGTGCTCGCCGCCACCGTTCTGGCGCTCAACCTCCTCGGCGACGGGCTCCGCGACGTGCTCGATCCCCGGCTCAAGGTGCAGCAAGGCTAGAAATGCCGGAGCCTCTTCTCAGCGTCCGCAACCTGACCACCGTGTTCAGGACCGCCAAGGGCGAGGTCACGGCAGTCGACGACGTCAGCTTCGATCTCGGCCGGAGCGAGGTGCTCGGCATCGTCGGCGAGTCCGGCTCGGGCAAGAGCGTGACCGCGCTCTCGATCCTGGGCTTGCTGCCACAGCCACCCGGCCGGGTCGCCGGCGGCGAGATCTTCTTCGAAGGCCAGGATCTCCTGAAGCTGCCCGAGTCCCGGATGGAGCGGATCCGCGGCCGTGCAATCTCGATGATCTTCCAGGAGCCGATGACCTCGCTGAACCCGGTCTTCACCGTCGGCGACCAGGTCATGGAGACGATCCGGGTGCACGAGCGCCTCGGCGCGAAGGCGACGCGAGAGCGGGCGATCGAGATGCTGGAGAAGGTCGGCATCCCCTCGCCCGAGCGCCGGATCGACGACTTCCCCCACCAGCTCTCCGGCGGCATGCGCCAGCGGGTGATGATCGCGATGGCGCTCGCCTGCTCGCCCAAGCTGCTGCTCGCCGACGAACCGACGACCGCGCTCGACGTCACCATCCAGGCCCAGATCCTCGACCTGCTGCGCCAGCTCCAGGAAGAGATGAACATGGCGGTGATCGTCATCACCCACAACATGGGCGTGGTGGCGGAGTTCGCCGACCGGGTGATCGTCATGTATGCTGGCCGGATCGCCGAGCATGCGGGCGTCGACGACGTCTTCTACCGGCCGTGCCATCCCTATACCGAGGGATTGCTGCGCAGCATCCCCGATCTCGAGGTCGAGACGAGGCGGCTCCGCGCCATTCCTGGCGTGATGCCGAGCCCCTTCGCGCTGCCGCCGGGCTGCCGCTTCCAACCGCGATGTCCCGAGGCGAAGCCCGCCTGCGCCGAGCGCCAGCCGGCCCTGGTCGACCTCGGCGAGCATCGCCACGCTGCCTGCATCCGCCACACCGGATTCCGCCACGACGGAGCCGCAACATGACCGCGCTCGTCGACGTCCGCGGCCTGGTCAAGCACTTCCCGATCCATTCCGGACTGATGTTCTCGCGCCGGATCGGCTCGGTGCAGGCGGTCGACGACGTCAGCTTCTCGATCTCGGCCGGCGAGACGCTGGGCCTGGTCGGCGAGAGCGGCTGCGGCAAGTCGACGACCGGCCGGCTGATCCTGCGCCTGATCCAGCCGACCTCGGGCGCGATCTTCTACGACGGCGTCGATCTCGGCACGCTCGACGACGAGACGATGCGCCAGAAGCGCCGCGACCTGCAGATCATCTTCCAGGACCCCTACGGCTCGCTCAATCCGCGGATGACCGTGGAGGACATCATCACCGAGCCGCTGGTGATCTTCGGCGAGAAGCCTGGTCCGGCGATGGCGAAGCGTGCCCGCGATCTGTTGACCACCGTTGGCCTCGCCAGCTTCCACGCCAAGCGCTACCCGCACGAGTTCTCCGGCGGCCAGCGCCAGCGCATCGGCATTGCCCGCGCGCTCGCGTCCAAGCCGAAGTTCATCGTCTGCGACGAGGCGGTCTCGGCCCTCGACGTCTCGATCCAGGCCCAGGTGGTCAACCTGCTGCAGGACCTGCAGGAGGAGTTCAAGCTCACCTACCTGTTCATCGCGCACGACCTCGGCGTGGTGAAGCACATCTCCGACCGGGTCGCGGTCATGTATCTCGGCAAGATCGTCGAGATCGCCGACAAGCGCACGCTCTATCGCTCGCCCAAGCACCCCTACACCCAGGCGCTCCTCTCGGCGATCCCAGTGCCGAAGCCCCGCGCCCGCCGCGACCGCATCGTGCTCACCGGCGACGTGCCGAGCCCAATCGATCCGCCGAAGGGCTGCCGCTTCCACACCCGCTGCCCCGTCGCCCAGCCGGTCTGTCGCGAGATCGAGCCGCGGCGCCTGACCATCGGCACCGGGCACGAGGTCGCCTGCCACTTGGTCCAGCCGGAAACCGCCTGATGAGCCGCCTCAGCCGCACCGAAAGCGTCGATGATCTCCGCGAGCTCGCGCGAAAGCGCCTGCCGCTCGCGATGTTCGACTTCGTCGACGGCGGCTCGGAGAGCGAGACGGCGCTCCGCCATAACCGCGCCGTCTTCGACCGGGTGCGCTTCCGCGCCCGGACCGTGGTCGACGTGACCGAGCGCAGCCAGGAGATCGAGCTGTTCGGCCGCAAGTCGGGCTCGCCCTTCGCGATCTCGGCGATGGGCGGCCTGGGCACCCTCCGCTACAAGGCCGAGGTGGCCCTCGCCAAGGCGGCTTCGGACGCGCGGATCCCCTTCATGCTGAGCCTCGGCGCCAACTGCACGATCGAGGAGGTCGCCGACGCCGCGCCTAAGGCGCGTCTCTGGGCGCAGCTCTATACCTTCAAGGACGACCGACTGAACAAGGCGCTGGTAGATCGCGCCGCCGCCGCCGGCTACGAGGCGCTGGTGGTAACCACCGACTCCAACGTATTCCCGAAGCGCCCGCGCGATCGCCGGAACGGCTTCTCCTTCGGCCTCAAGAAGACGCCGCGCAACATCTGGGACGTGCTTACCCATCCGCGCTGGACAATGGACGTGGTGCTGCGCGGCAATGTCGGGCGCATGGAGAGCATGGTCCCGCTGGTCGACGGGCCGAAGGACACGCACTCGCTCCTCGCCTACTTCATTAAGGAGCGTAGCCCCAGCCTCGACTGGGAGGCGCTCGACCGGATCCGCCGGATGTGGAAGGGCCCGATGATACTGAAGGGGATCATGAGCAAGGAAGAAGCCGTGCTCGCCGCCGACCACGGCATGGACGGCGTCATCCTCTCCAACCATGGCGGGCGCAACCTCGACTATGCGGTGGCGCCGCTCGAGATCCTGCCCGAGGTCATGGACGCCGCCGGCGAGCGGCTGACGGTGATGCTCGACAGCGGCTTCCGGCGCGGCTCCGACGTGGTGAAGGCGATCGCCATGGGCGCCCGAACCGCGCTGTTCGGCCGCCCCGCGGCCTTCGCCGTCGCCGCCGGCGGCGAGGCCGGGGCGCGCCATCTGGTCGCGATGTTCCAGGACGAGATCGACCGCGTGATGGGCTTTCTCGGCATCCGCACGCTGGAAGAGCTCGGCCCCGACTTCCTCTGGTTCGACGGGCTCGCCGCCGGCGAGGCGCTGTCGCGCCGGAACAGCTGATCACGGCGGGTTCAATTGACCTGCCGGTCGTCGCGTCGCTACCGTTTCCAACCGGCACTTGCCAATGGGAGGCACCAATGAACGCATCGACTAGCCGCTACGTCATGTCCGCTTTCGGCGTCACCTGCATCGTCGGCATGAGCTCGGCCGCGCTCGCCCAGGCCAAGTTCCAATGTCCCGTCAGGGGCGGCGACTTCATCTTCGCCCTCGAGGCCAAGGTTCCGACCTACGACCAGCACGTCTCGACCTCGGCGCAGAGCCGCAACGTCGCCTCGCTGATGTTCGAGTCCCTGATCACCCGCGACGAGAAGATGCAGCCGACGCCGGCGCTGGCGGAGTCGGTCAGCGAGAGCCCCGACGGGCTCACCTACACCTTCAAGCTCCGCCAAGGCGTGCCCTTCCACAACGGGAAGATCATGACCTCCGAGGATGTCGTGGCCTCGTACGAGCGCTATCGCAAGGTCGGCGTCGACAAGTCCATGTTCGGCGTCATCGACACCTTCGCGGCTCCGGACGCGTCGACCTTCGTGGTCAAGCTGAAGCAGCCGCAGGCGATCTTCCTCGAGTCCTTCTCGAACATCGCTCCGCCCGTCGTCATCATCCCGAAGGAGAACGCCGCGGCCGAGGCCATGCAGCTGCCGGCGGTCGGCACCGGCCCGTTCCAGTTCGTCGAGTTCGTCGCCGACAGCCACTTCAAGGTCAAGCGCTTCGACAACTTCAAGCCCAACGATTCGCAGACCGGCACCAACGGCCTCGGGGGCTACAAGGTTGCCTGCGTCGACACCGTCAACTTCCGCATGATCGTCGAGCCGCAGGCGCGCGTCGCGGCGCTCGAGACCGGCGAGGTTCATGGCGTGGAGGACGTGCCGCGGCCCTCGCAGAAGCGGCTGGCCAACAACGCGAACATCAAGTTCCAGTCGATGGAGAACTTCTGGGTTCACCTCTCCTACCCGAACCTCTCCTTCCCGCCGACCGACAATCTCAAGTTCCGCCAGGCGGTCCAGGCGGCGCTCGACATGGACGAGATCATGGAGGCCTCGAGCGACGGCCTGCATCGCATGGATCACGCACTCCAGTTCCCGACCAGCCCCTACTACTCGCAGGCCGGCAAGGAACACTACAACCAGAAGAACAAGGACAAGGCGAAGAAGCTGCTGCAGGAGGCCGGGTACAAGGGCGAGAAGGTCATCTTGCTGACCAACAAGGACTACGTGGCGATGTACAACGCCTCGCTGGTCATGGCGGAGCAGATGAAGGCGGTCGGCATCAACGCCGAGCTGCTGATCCACGACTGGCCGGCGGCGCTTGCCAAGAGCGTCCAGGAGACGACCGGCTGGAACTACTTCTACACGGGCTGGACCACGGTGGTCGGGCAGACGGGGCTCCCCTCGCTCCGCAACCTCACCAACCCGAACAACGTGCACAAGCCGAAGAACAACCAGTCGGACGCCCAGCTCATGGAGTTCTGGAACGCCGGCCTCAACTCGAAGAACCTTCCGGATCGCGTGCAGTACTTCGCCAAGGCGCAGCAGCGCATCTTCGACGAGGCGCTGGCGCTGCCCTTCGGTGTGATGCCGAAGGTCGCTGCGACCCGGGCGAACGTCGAAGGGTTCCAGAACTTCTTCCTGCCGCGCGCCTGGAACGTCTCGATCAAGAAGTAGCCGCGCAAGGCTCCCTCTCCCGGCCCGGCCGGGAGAGGGTCCGGCCTACTCTGCGATGCGATGCCTCTCCACGGCGTCGAGGTCGATCTCGACGCCGAGGCCCGGCTTGTCCGGCGGATAGGCGAAGCCCTTCTCGATCCTGAGCGGCGTCTTGAGCAGGTCCGCCTGCTGGTAGACGACGCCGCAGGCGTCCGAGTCGAGGCCGAGATTGGTCATCGCCGTGCCGAGATGGATCTGGGCGGCGGTGCCGAGGCCGAGCTCGGGCATCGAGCCGATCATGCAAGGGATGCCCGCCGTCTCGGCCATCTGGAAGATCCGGGTCGCCGCCATCAGCCCGCCCGCCTCGCAGACGTAGACGTTGATCACGTCGACCGCCCTCCGGCGGATCACTTCCATCGCGTCGCGCGGGTTCCACACGCTCTCGTCGGCCATGATCGGCACATCGACCATCAGGCGAAGCTCGGCCAGCGCGTCGAGCTCGCGGGGCTTCAGCGGCTGCTCGATCACCTCGGGCCGGCTGGACGCCATCGCCTTGATGTGCTGCGCCGCCTCCTTCGGTGTCCTCCACGCCATGTTGGCATCGACGCGCACCTTCACCTTGTCGCCGACCGCGGCACGGACCGCCGCGACCGCCGCCACGTCGATGTCGAAGCTCTGGCCGACCTTGACCTTGACCGTGCCGAAGCCCTCGGCGGCGAAGCCTTTTGCCGCAGTCGCCATCTGCTCCGGTGTGCCGAAGGTGATCGAGCGGCTGAGCGGAATACGCTCGCGCACCATGCCGCCGAGCAGCACGTAGACCGGCACGCCGAGCTGCTTGCCGAGCAGGTCGTAGAGCGCCATCTCGAGACCGGCCTTGGCCGGCTCCGAGCCGTCGAGCGCCTTGTCCATCGCCTGGACAATGAAGGCGATCCGCCGCGGATCCTGCCCGATCAGCACCGGCGCCAGGATCTCGCGCACCTCCTTCGCGTAAAGCCGGCCGCGGCGGGCGAAGCAGCTGGCGATCTCGCCCCAGCCGGTGACGCCTGCATCGGTGTCGATGCGGACGATCGCGTGCTCGGAGACGGGATCGACCCCGAGCGCGGTGCGGCCGGCGAGGCCATAGGCGAGCTTGCGGTCGACCTTGACCGGGATGGCGGTGACGGCGGTGATCTTCATGGGAAAGCTGCTATCGCCTCTTGGTGTTGTACCGGACGGCCTTCGGCTTGAAGCCGATGTCCGGATCGAGCGGATACATCGGCCGCGCGCAGATCGTGTGGCCGAGCGACCTGATGTCGGCCGAGGTGGCGCCCGGCGCGTCGATGTTGAAGTTCTTTTCCGCCCACTCCTCGAACATGTGGTACTCGCAATGCGGCGACTTGACGACGATGAGGTCGTAGTCGCGCGGGTTGCGGCCGTGGGACAGGAACGGCGCCCGGTCGAAGAAATAAGCCGGCTTCGAGAAGATCACGATCGTGTAGTTGCCGGAGACCAAGACCGCGGTGTCGCCGCCCTCGAACGGCGCACGCATGGTCTCCAGCCGCATATGGCCGGCGGACAGCATGTCGACGGTGCCGGTGACCTTCACCGGCTTGAAGCGCTTGTCGAGCGTGCCGCCGAGCTCAACCGTGATCTTGGCCCCGATGCCGGCCTTCTTCGCCATCGCCGCCGCCGGCGGATCGACGATCGGCACCAGCACGCGGCCCTGGTACTTGGCCTTCATCAGCGCCGCCAGGATGGCGTTGCTGTCGCCGGTGGCGCCCGACGACGTCGCATCCGCCGCGTCGGTGAAGATGACCGGCCCCTGCATGTGCTTGGCCTGCGCGATCGCCGCATCCAGCGGGATCAGCTTGCCCTGCATGCGATGGCGGTTCGGCCAGAACGCCTCGGCGAAGCCGAGCGCCGCCTTCTCGGCCAGGGCGCCGTCCTCGGCGACGACGATCGCCTGGCTGCAGAGCTCCGGCACGTCGGTGAAGGGATTGCCGATCATGACGCCGGCGAACATCGCCTTGCCCTCGTTCTCAAGCCGGCGCGCCTCGCGCAGGATGTCGCCGTAGCAGCCCGACTTGGTGATCAGCTCGTCGCCGCGCACCAGCGCCGGGATCACCACGCGCGCGATCACCGGGTTCAGCCTCTCGCGGATGATGCGGAGCAGCATCTTGGCGCCGCGCACGCCGGTGTCGGCGAAATCGACATGCGGATAGGTGTGATAGATCGTGACGCCGTCGATGTGCTTCAGCATCCGGTCGGTCATGATGCCGTGGAGATCGAGCCCGATGACGATCGGAATCTTCTCGCCGACGATCTTGCGGACCTCCTGCAGCAGATAGCCTTCGGGATCGAGCTCGCCCTCGGCGCCCATGGCGCCGTGCATGGCGAAGTAGACGCCGTCGATCCCCTTCGCCGCCTTGGCGATGCGGTCGAGCATCTCGTCGGAGATCTTCTTCCAGCTCTTCTTCTGGAGGATGCCGGCGCTCGGGCCGCGGGCCGACATGGTCGGCACCAGCTCGACGTCCTTCTCGGCATCGAAGACCGAGAGCGCGCCACCCATCTGGGTGTTGAGCCCGCGGTCGCGATAGATCTCCTCGCCCCGCTTGATCGAGAAGTAGCTGTAGTCGCACGAGACCGGATTGAAGGAGGAGATCTCCTGCTCGCAGTCCGCCAACAGAATCCTCGGCATACGCGTTTCCCCTTGCCGTTTCTGCCGGGAAACTAGCGCCAAACCGCGTCCAAGTCCCCTCTTCCGCTCCCAGCCGAAACGGATGGCGGCCGGCGCCGGATCGGTGCACCCTTCCGCGACCTTGAGGAGAGTTCCGTTGAGCGCTGCCCCGCCCGTCGTTCCGTTCGAAGCCAGGACCCGGAAGCCCAAGGTCGAGGTGCCGTCGGGCGCCTGGGATTGCCATGCCCATGTCTTCGGCCCCTTCGACCGCTTTCCCTTGAAGCCCGATCGCGCCTATACGCCCGACTTGGCGACCGGTGCCGACTGGCGGAAGATGCACGACGCGATCGGCATCTCTCGCGGCGTGCTGGTCCAGGCCTCCGTCTACGGCACCGACAACCGGGCGACGCTCGCGGCACTGGCCGAGCTCGGGCCTACCTATCGCGGCGTCGCCGTCGTCTCGCCCGACACTTCCGACGACGAGCTCAAGGCCATGCACAAGGGCGGCATCCGCGGCATCCGGCTTTCCGACACGATGATCGGCGCGGTCTCGACGGCACATATGGAGAAGATGGCAGACCGGCTGAAGCCGCTCGGCTGGCACATCCAGCTTCTGGTGGACGCCTCGACCCGCCAAGAGCTGGTGGACCGCGCGACGAAGACCGCGGTGCCGGTGATCTGGGATCATCTGGCCGGCATGCCAGCCAGCAAGGGCGTCGACGATCCGGGCTATCGCCACTTCCTGGATGCGTTCCGAGGCTCGAAGAACCTCTGGGTCAAGGTCTCCGGCCCCTACCTCGACAAGGCGCTCAGACCGCCCTACCCGGAATCGACACCGCTCGCCAAGGCGCTCGTCGCGGCCGCACCCGATCGTTGCGTCTGGGGCACCGACTGGCCGCACCCGGCCTCCGATCACTCGATCGACGACGCCGGGCTGATGGACCTGCTCGCGACCTGGGTTCCGGACGCCGCTGTCCGCAAGCGCATCCTGGTCGACAACCCGCCGCGCCTCTACGGAGCCTGATCGCTCTTTCATGCCGATCTGGCTTTTTCTCGCGCTGTCGATCGCGGCTTTCGCAAGCTCGGTCACGCTTCGGATCGCCGACGCGCTGCTGCCGGAGATCGCGCGCGAGTTCGCGACGACGCCGGGGGCAGCCGCGACCGCGGTCATCACCACCTTCACCGTCGCCTATGGCGGCATCCAGGTGGCTTTTGGCCCGATCGGCGACCGCTTCGGCAAGGTTCACACCATCGCCGTCGCCTCTCTGCTGTCGGTCGCAGCCCAGATCGCCTGCGCATTGTCGGCGACCCTCGACCAGATCTCGGTCGCCCGCGTCGTCGCCGGCGCCACCGCCGGCGGCGTGATCCCGCTCTGCCTCGCCTGGATCGGCGACGTCGTCAGCTTCGAGGACCGACAGAAGGTCCTGGCGCGGTTCCTCCTGGCGCAGATCATCGGGCTTGCGGCCGGCCAGGCGCTCGGCGGCGTCATCGGCGAGACCTTCGGCTGGCGCGCCTCGGTCCTGATGCTGGCCGGCCTCTACCTTCTCGGCGGTGTCGCCCCTTTCCTCGCGTTGCGCGCGACACCGACGCCGGCGGGGTCGGGCGCGGTCACGCGCGGTGGACGCGTCCGCGTCGCCGAGGCGCTGTCGCGCCCCAGGGTTCGGCTGATCCTCTCAACGGTATTCCTCGAGGGTGCTGCGATGTACGGCGCCTTCTCCTATGTCGGCACCGATCTCCAGCATCGCTTCGGCGTCTCGGTCGCGACCTCGGGCGTGCTGCTGACCGCCTTCGCCGTCGGCGCGATGGGCTACGCGCTCTTCGTCGGCAGGATCGTCGCGATCATGACGCGCGCGCGGATCGCCATGTCCGGAGCGCTCATCCTCGGCACCGGCTTCGTCGTCCTGGCGCTGATCCCCTCGCTCGCGACCGCCCTGGTGGCGCTGGCGGCGACCGGCCTCGGCTTCTACATGCTGCACAACAGCCTGCAGACCGAAGCGACGCAGATGGTCCCGGAGGCGCGCGGCACCGCGCTCGCGATGTTCGCCTCGATGCTGTTCGTCGGCCAGGCCGTCGGCGTCGCGATCGCCGGGCCGTTCTTCGACCGGGTCGGCGCGCCGCCGATCTATCTGGTCGCCGCGCTGATCCTGCCCCTGATCGCCGCGCGTCTCGCCCACTCGCTGTCGCGCGCGGGAAGCTGATCGCCTTAGGCCGTGTCCTCGGCATAGCGGTCGAGCATCGCCGCCAATCTCAGGAGACGATCGCGCTGCTCGGAACGGGCCGTGCCCACCGCCTCGGTGCGGAGATCGTTCGCCGCCCGCCTGAGCAGCCCGCGGAAATCCGGAACCGGCTCGTCGCCGAAGGAGGCCGGCGAAGGCGCAAGAGTGGCCTCGCGCTCGCCGGCACCATTCGATCGGTCGAAGTTTGAGCCCATGTCCACGCTGGCATGATGGCCGACCCCGGTTCCGAATATCCGGAAAAGCCGTCCGCGTTTTTAGATGTGCATAACCGCACTTTTCCGCTGTTTCGGACCCCTATCTTTAGATAGCGTTTCATCGTTTATCTAAAATTTAAGGAGCTCCTCATGACAGCGCTCGCGACCCGCGCGCCCCTTGCCGCGACGATCCAGACCAAGACCCGGCTTCTCGACTGGTTCGACCCCATCCACGATCCGGGCGGCGTGATCAGCCGCACCGTTCTCAAGCTCGACCAGCTCGCCGCCAAGCGCGGCGTACGGCTCTACCCGCAGACCGATCCGCACGGCCTCAAGGCGATCGCCCAGGCCTATCGCCACCTCGGCACCGTGCTGTCGCCCAACGCCGATCCCGACTATTCGCGGCTCGACGAGACGAACACCTTCTGGGTGCTCGGCCTCGACGACAACGGCGAGCCCGCAACCACCCAGGCCGCCCGCTACATCGACTGGACCGGAAGCTCGCTCGCCGACGAGGTCGAGGCCTTCCGCTACTTCTACGAGAATCCCGAAAAGCATCTGACCGAGGACAGCTATTGCCGCGTGCCTAGGCCTGCGGCCGAGCAGATCACCGGTCCGATGATGCTGTCGGGTACCATCTGGGTGCGCCCGGACATGCGCGGCCCCGACGACCAGGGCATCGTGCTTTCCCAGCTCCTCGGACGGCTCTCCCGGATGATCGGCATCGCGATGTGGTGGCCCGACTTCGTCTTCACCTTCTCGAGCACCGACCACGTCAAGCGCGGCGTCGTCGCCAACTTCGGCTGGGCGCACCACGAGTTCCCGGTCGAGTGGAAGCTTCCGGGACTGCCGGTCTACAAGGGCGGGCTTTTCTGGATGACGCGGGAGGAGATGCTGGACTGGGCCGCGACCGAGCCGTCGCTCACGCAGCCTGGGACAGCGGCCTGAAGTCGCTGGTCACCAGCACGATCGATCGCCCGGCACGGTCGGAGAACGGCAGGAGCATGCGGCGGTACCGGGATTCCACCGGAGGACCGGACCGCCGGAGCACGAGTGCACGAACGTCTTCGACGACCGGCTCGCCGATCGAGACGACGCGGTCGTAGGCTTCGATGCACCACTCGCAGTACTCGGTGTCGGGCGAGTTCCGGATGTCCGTGCCGATCAGGCGCTGGCGGTCCTCGGCGGAATAGAAGCGAAGTGCACTGCCGAGATGCGCCCAGTGCCACTGGGAGCGCTCGCCTGGCTTCGTGATGCCGATTGCGACGCTGGTACGGCCGGTCTCGTCGGCGGCAGCGAAACGCACCGCGGCATCCCGGTCGTCGTTGCCGAGGAGACGTCGCGCCTCCTGAAGCATGTTGATCAGGTAGCGCTGCTTGTCGCGGAAGAGAACTGCGATCGGCTGACGCACCGACAGGAAGCGCTTGCCGGTCGCGGACGGGCCGTCCGCCAGCGCCTCGATGCGCGCAATCGCCGCTTCCGCCGACGGCACCGTCTCCTCGACCCACTCCAGGCCTGAGCGGAAGCTCAACACGACCTCGGCCGGCCTGGCCGCGGCCAGCGCCTGGATCGCGCCGTCGATCGCCTTCGGTTGCGTCGCGCGCGGCGCGATCCGCACGTGTATGCGTCCCGGCTCATGGCGAACTTCAGTCCAGCCGAGGCAGCGGACGGCGAAGCCGGCGACATCGAAGTCGCCGACCGTGTAGCCGAGGCTTTCGCGCAGTTCGGGTGAGCCGACCGGCCAGGTCCGCCCGTCCTCGTCGTAGACGACATGCAGGCTCGAGCCGAGGCTTGGCGCGGCGACGATCCGGCTCGGGGCGGCGATCGTCCTGGCCGCCATCACCGCTCGGATCGCGTCGACCTCATGTGCCGGCGGGACCTGAATCTCGCCGTACCAGTAGCGCTTGACCCGTCCATGGGGGAGACCGAGAACCCGGGCGGCACGGCCGATCTCGATCTTCACGCTCTCGCCCGCCCGCGCCGGCTCGGCGGCGCGACGGACCAGCGTCTTCATCTCGTTGCGTAGCTCGGCCGGGGTCGGAAGGCGCATCCAGGGATCACACTAGGAACGAATCGCCTCGCGATCCTGCAGGGAGCGAATCGGGTCGTCAACAACATGAAAATTGCGCACGCCTTCGGCCGGTCTCTCGACTAGCAAGAAGTCTGGAACGGATCAAAACGATGAAGTGGACCACTCTATTAAACATATCAACTAGATAGACTGACAAGTTATCATCAAACATTAGAATGTGGATATGTGGACACGAACTTCAAGAAATGTGGATAAGCCCTCCTACCTTCAGGGGTTCAGATCGGGCGGCGGCGCCCGGTTGCGACGCTTGCGGCGGGCCGCCTCGGCTCGCTTCGCCACCACCGTCCAGGCCCCGAACCCAGCGAAGACGAGCGCCGGCGGCAGCAGCGCGAAGACGATTCGGGTGAAGACCCCGGCGTTGCGCTCGCCTTCGTACATCAGCTTGAAAAGATCGATGCAGCGCTCGGCCCGTTGCCGTTCGGGATAGCGAAGCCGGCATCCCTTGGTGCCTTCGTCGAAGTCCCGCTGCAGAGCGGCATGAGCATCCGGCCATGACCAGGCGCCGTAGCTGCCGACCGCAAGAATCCAGACCAAGCTTCCTGCTGCAAGAGCGAACAGGAGGCGCCGTCGCCTATGTGCGACGGAACCGGATACCTCGTTCGGTGTTGGTCCCATTGTTATGGCCCAGTCCCCCTCCCACATCTGGTACTCTAAGCGAGTTCAAGGGCCCATGGCCTACATGGCTTCGAGCGACCTGCCGACCCCCAATTGGCCGAAGATTGTCGGCCACAGTGTTCCTGATTGGCTGGTGCCAGCCATCAATCGCGTTCCGGAGCTGCTTCAGCTCCTGAAGTCCCGCGACATGAAGGCCGACAAGCTGACCACGGGCGTGGTCCAGGCAGTCGGTCTCCAGAAGCTGAAGGCCACCCACGCCAAGAACTGGCAGCGGCTCAAGAAGAACGTCCACATCATCATCGAGGCGGAGATCCGCCGGAACATCAACGCCCGCGACGTGACGGTGATTCTCGACGACGAGACCTTCCTGATCGTCTTCGGGGACGATGATCCCGACCGGGCCGACCGGATCGCCAGGTCGATCGCCAAGGAGGCAAGCCTCAAGCTCTCGGGCATGGAGTCGATCTCCGACCTGATCCAGGTCGCGGCCTTCGTCGTCCAGCTCGAGCACAAGGACATGCACGACGCGGTCAAGGCAGGCGGGCGGCCGGGCGACCTGCTCGATGTCATGCGCCGCGTCCGAGAACGACAAGAGACCGAGGCCGGCCCTCGCGTCTCCTTCCTGCCCTCGGTCAATCTCCGCACCGGCCGCATCGGCCTTTTCGATGCCGAGCCCGCCTTCCTCAGCCCTGACGCCGCCCCCCAGATGATCGGCAAGATCGCGTCGGCCGCGCGCGCCGTCGGCCGCGCCTCGCTGATCCAGATTCCGGTCAGCTTCGAGACCCTGGCGCAGAGCGACTCGCTGAAGCAGGTGGTCGAGCGCATCCGCAACCTGACGCCATCGACGCGCCAGCGTCTGATCCTGCGCGTCACCCAGGTGCCGGACGAGATCGACGGCAAGGCGCTCGCGGCGCTGGTCAACTTCGCCGGGCGTGGCATGCGGGGCGTGGCGATCGATTACACCGGCCGCGCCGGCGACCACGCGCGCGTGAAGTGGGTCCACCCGCAGATCGTCAACGTTCCGGGCGAGGGCCAGCCGACCGACACGCTGCTCCGCACCGCCAGCTTTGCCATCGGCGCGGCGCTGACGATCACCAACATCAAGCCGCGCGTGCTGGTGCGCGCGGTCGGCGCGCGCGATCTGATCAGCATGCTCGAACGGATCGGCGTCTACTACGTCAATGGCTTGGCGATCGCGCCCGGCCAGCGCCTCCCCGAGCGGCCGGGCGAAAGCAGTTCCTAAAAAATGCAAAGGCCCCGCCGGTGGATACCGACGGGGCCTTCGACGACGAGGATGAAGAGGCTTAGCCCTTCTTCGCCGGGTCCTTGGTGACGGCCTTCGGCGCGGCGGCCTTGTGCTTCTCCGCGCACTCCTTGAACTCCTTCGAGTCCTTCTTGTGCACGGCGCAGGCGGCGTCGGCGGTCTGCGGCTGGGCGGCGGGCTTCGTCGCCGGAGCGGTGGCCGGCGCGGTCTGGGCGAAGGCGGCGACGGGGGCGAGAGCGAGGCCGGCGGCGACGACCAGGGCCTGTGCGACGGAAGCGAGCTTCATCTGCATGGTGGTGGGGTCCTTGGGTTTAAGCGCCTCTCGGAGGAGACGCGGATGCCATTTGGCGCGCTCGCCTTGGCGCCCTCGCGGCCGAGGCGAGGTATTTTGAGGGCGGCCGGCTCAGGCGCGCCGCTTCCCCGCCCTTCTTTCGCCGGAAAATGAGAAACCCCGCCACGCATCGCGTTGGGCGGGGTTTCAACTGAAGCGGAGGATCGTGGAACTCCGCGTCCGACACAAAGGTCGGACCTGTTTTTCATCAATCGCTGGCTTGTCCTGCCGGCTTTGCGCGGAACGCGCGAGTCCCGGCAGCTAGCGATGCTTCGGTGGGGTCATGGTTTTACCCACCCTCCCTAAATGTCGGAGCCCCGTCAGGGGGAGTTAGGTTGCTCATGCATCCCTCCCTGCTAGTGGCGACGATTTGGATATTAGCACTTGCCGGCACCGCTTCAACGCGGTCCGGTCAAAAAGCAACGTCGTTGCTCATCGGGTCGCGCGGCGCGCGGTCAGCGTTTGACCGGCGTGAAGTAGGTGAGCTCGAATGCAGCGGCCAGCTTCTGGTCGTCGGTGATCTTGGTGACGATCGCGTCGGCCTTGCCCTTAACCGCCTTCTTGTCGTCCCAGGCGTGGAACTCGAGCTTGAACCGCTGGCCTTCGACGACAAGGTCGGCGTCGTAGTTGGCGATGATGAAGCCTTTGGCACTCCACTCGATCACGGGGAACGACTTGCCGCTGAAGGTCGCCGTCCCTTTGGACGGGATCTGCGGCTTGCCCTTGGCGGGCTTCCTGTCGTCCTTCTTGACCTTGAGGAAATCGAAAAGACCCATTTTCCGGTCCGTAGCCGCCCCAGGGAAGGAAGCCCCCTTCCCTCTGCCACGTCAAGGCGCATTTCGCCGCCCGGAAGCACGGAACCCCTGCCTGGACGGCGTCCGCGGCCGCCGACGGCAGGTTCCACAGGTCCATTTCGCCGAGCGAGCTAGCCATCGCCTTTAGCCCCTCGTCCGATCTAATCTCGTGTCGGGGTACAATCGACAGCGTGTGGGTTCCGTGGGCCGGTTCGACTACGTCGCCAGGCGACTTCTGAAGAGCGTGGCGATCCTGCTCGCGATCGTCGTCATGAACTTCCTGCTGATCCGGATGGCGCCGGGCGATCCGGCGAGCGTGATCGCGGGCGAAGCCGGCGCCGCGGACGCCAAGTACATCGCCCAGCTCCGCGAGCAGTTCGGCCTCGACCAGCCGCTCACGACCCAGCTGGCGCTCTATGTCGGCGGCGTCGTCCAATTCGACCTGGGATTCTCCTACAGGAACCAGCGCACGGTCGCGAGCATGGTCGGCGAGCGGCTGCCGGCGACGCTGCTGCTCACGGTCACTGCCTTCGTTCTCGCGATCGGCATCGGCGTGGGCCTGGGCGTCCTCGCCGCGACCCGGGTCGGGACCTGGGCCGACAGCCTGGTCACCGTCGCCGCGCTCGGATTCTATGCGACGCCGCTGTTCTGGGTCGGGCTGATGGCGATCCTGCTCTTCTCGGTCAACCTCGGCTGGCTGCCGGCATTCGGCATGCAGACGCTGGGATCCCAGATGACGGCAGGCGAGCGTGCCGTCGACGTCGCGCGCCACCTGGTGCTGCCGGCGACGACGCTCGCGGTGTTCTTCGTCGCGATCTATGCCCGCCTGACCCGCGCCTCGATGCTCGAGGTGCAGGATATGGACTTCGTGCGCACCGCGCGCGCCAAGGGCCTCGCGCCTGCCCGCATCCTCAGGGCGCATACGCTCCGGAACGCGATCCTGCCGGTGATCACCTTCGCCGGCATCCAGGCGGGCCAGCTGGTCGGCGGCTCGATCGTCGTCGAGACCGTCTTCGCCTGGCCCGGCATCGGGCGCCTTGCCTTCGAGGCGCTGCTGCAGCGCGACTACAACCTGCTGCTCGGCGTCTTCTTCCTGACCTCGGTGATGGTGATCGCCTTCAACCTCATCACCGATCTCGTCTACTCGATGGTCGACCCGCGCATCGAGGTCGGCGCATGAGGGACTTCTGGCAACGCTATCGCCGCAACAAGGGCGCGGTCGTGGGCCTGGGCCTGCTGATCTTCGTCGTGCTGGTCGCGATCGCCGCACCGATCATTTTCCCGGCGAGCCCATGGGAGATGGCCGGGGCGCCCTTCCAGCGGCCGTTCGGCGAGTATCCTCTCGGTACCGACATGCTCGGGCGCAACGTGCTCTCGGGCATCGTCCACGGTGCGCGCGTCTCGCTGATGGTCGGCATCATCTCGACCATCGTCGCGGTCGCGCTCGGCCTCACCTTCGGCGCGCTCGCCGGATACTTCGGCGGCATCGTCGACGACGCGCTGATGCGCTTCACCGAGTTCTTCCAGACCATCCCCTCCTTCGTCTTCGCGATCGTGCTGGTCGCGATCTTCAGGCCGACGATCTACTCGATCGTCGCCGCGATCGCGGTCGTGAGCTGGCCGCCCGTCGCACGCCTGGTGCGCGGCGAGTTCCTGTCTCTCCGCCGGCGCGAGTTCGTGCAGGCCGCGGTGGTGATCGGCGAGAGCCACCTCAAGATCATCCTGACGCAGATCCTGCCGAATGCGCTGTCGCCGGTGATCGTGATGGCATCCCTGATGATTGCCTCCGCGATCCTGCTCGAGAGCGCGCTCAGCTTTCTCGGCCTCGGCGATCCGAACATGATGAGCTGGGGCTACATGATCGGCGCGTCGCGATCGGTGATCCGCAATGCCTGGTGGATGTCGACCTTCCCCGGTATTGCGATCCTGGTCACCGTGCTGGCGCTCAACCTCGTCGGCGAGGGCTTGTCGGATGCGATGAACCCACGTCTTGCGCGAAAGGGCCGGGCATGACCGAGCCGCTTCTCTCGGTCCGCGGCCTGACCATCGACCTGCCGCCCGGGTCCGACCGGCCGCATGCGGTCGAGAACATCGACTTCGACCTGCATGCGAACGAGATCCTCTGCCTGGTCGGCGAGTCCGGGTCCGGCAAGTCGCTGACCGCCGCCGCGGTGATGGGTCTTCTGCCGCAGCCTTCGGTGAAGCCGTCGGCTGGCGAGCTGACCTTCGAAGGCAGAAACCTGCTGAGCTTGAGCGAAGGCGAGTGGCGCCAGCTGCGCGGGCGCCGCCTCGGCATGATCTTCCAGGAGCCGATGACCGCGCTCAACCCGGTGATGCGCGTCTCCGACCAGATCCTGGAAGTGCTGCAGGCTCATGGCGAGGCCGGCGGCATGGGCCGGGTGATGGAGCTGCTGAACGCGGTCAACCTCCCGGACCCCGAGCGCCTGCGTGCGGCCTATCCGCATCATCTCTCCGGCGGTCAGCGCCAGCGGGTGATGATCGCGATGGCGCTCGCTCTCCGGCCGACGATCCTGATCGCCGACGAGCCGACGACGGCGCTCGACGTTACCACCCAGGCGCAGATCCTGGCGCTGATCCGCCAGCTCCAGTCCGAGCGCCAGATGGGTGTCCTCTTCATCACGCATGACTTCGGCGTCGTTGCCGAGATCGCCGACAAGGTCGCGGTGATGCAGCACGGCCGCATCGTCGAGCTGGGATCCAAGCACCAGGTGCTGGAGGCGCCGCGGCACGAGTACACCAAGCGCCTGATCGCCGCGGTGCCGACCCTCGACCCGCCCGATCGTCGGCCGCTCGACCGCGCCCCGACCGTCCTCTCGGTCAAGGGACTCGGCAAGACCTACAAGACCGCCGGCGGCCTGTTCCGGCCGAAGCGGATCGTCGACGCGGCGAAGAACGTGACGCTCTCGATCCGGAAAGGCGAAACCCTGGGGCTGGTCGGCGAATCCGGGTCCGGCAAGACCACGGTCGGGCGCTGCATCATCCGCCTGATCGATTCCGACAAGGGCCGCATCGACTTCCACGGCGTCGACCTCAACGCCTTCAAGGGAAGCGCGCTCAAGCCCTATCGCAAGCGCGTGCAGATGATCTTCCAGGATCCCTTCGCCTCGCTGAACCCGCGCCACAAGGTCGGCGACATCATCGCCGCCGGGCCGATCGCCTTCGGCACGCCGCCGGCCGACGCGATGAAGCGGGCGCAAGACCTGCTGCAGCTCGTCGACCTCGATCCGGTCGTCGTCGACCGCTATCCGCACGAGTTCTCCGGCGGCCAGCGCCAGCGCATCGGCATCGCTCGCGCGCTCGCCCTCCAGCCTGAGCTGCTGATCGCCGACGAGCCGGTCTCGGCTCTCGACGTCTCGGTGCAGGCGCAGGTGCTCGACCTGCTCGCCGACATCAAGCGTCGCCTCAACCTGTCGATGCTGTTCATCACCCACGATCTGCGCGTCGCGGCCCAGGTCTGCGACCGGGTCGCGGTGATGTACCAGGGCGAGATCGTCGAGCAGGGCTCGACCGCCGAGCTGTTCCGTCACCCGACGCATCCCTATACGCGAAAGCTGCTCGACGCGATCCCCGGCAAGCACTGGCGGACGCGGGCGCACGCCTGACTACCGTCGTGACCGACGCCGTGCTTTCCGCGGATCTCGAGCGCACGCGGAGCCTTCCCTGCTGGCAGGGACGCGTCACGCTCGAGCCGCTTTCCGGTGGCTTGAGCAACCGCAACTACCGGGCGCGCGACGGCGTCGGCGACTGGGTCGTCCGCCTCGCCGGCGAAGTGCCCGAGCACGGCGTCGTCCGCGCCAACGACATCGCCGCGAGCCGGGCCGCGGCATCCGCCGGCATCGCGCCGAGCCTTCTCTATGCCGAGGCTGACCTGCTGGTCCTCCGCTTCATCGACGGCCGCACGCTGACCGAGGCCGACATCCGCGATCCGAAACTGCGTCCGCGCATCGTCGAGCTCCTTCGCCGCGTCCATCTGGAGGTCGGCCGCCATCTGCGCGGCCCGGCGATCATGTTCTGGGTCTTCCATGCGCTCCGCGACTACGCGGCCCAGCTTCGCGGCAGGCCCGGCAACGCCGATCTCGACCGGCTGATGGCGATCGCGGCCGAGCTCGAGCAGGCGGTCGGGCCGGTCGACATCGCCTTCGCCCACAACGACCTGCTGCCGGCCAACCTGATCGACGACGGCAGCCGCCTTTGGCTGATCGACTGGGAGTATGCCGGCTACGGCTCCCCGCTCTTCGATCTCGGCAACCTCGCGAGCAACGCTCATCTCGACGAGGCGTCGTGGCTCGACCTGCTCGCCCAGTACCATCGCCGCACGCCAGACAAGGATCTCCAGAGGCGCGCCGGCGCGATGCGCGTCGCATCGCTGCTGCGCGAGACGCTCTGGGCGCGCGTCGCGGGCGTGCATCGCCGGGTCGCCGTCGATTTCGAGGCCTACGGCACCGAGTATCTCGGTCGATTCGAGAAAGCGCACAGCGCCTTCCTCGCCGCCCATACGTGATACACTGACCGGCATGGCGAAGGACGCCTATCAGAAGACGCTGCGGTCGTTGCAGATCGAGCTGGTCAAGCTCCAGCGCCACATGATCGAGAACGACTACAAGATCCTGGTCCTGCTCGAAGGCCGCGACGCCGCCGGCAAGGACGGCACGATCAAGCGGATCGTCGAGCATCTGAGCCCGCGCGAGACACGCGTGGTGGCGCTCGGCAAGCCGTCGGACCGCGAGCGTTCGACCTGGTACTTCCAGCGCTACGTCCCTCACCTGCCGGCCGCCGACGAGTTCGTGCTGTTCAATCGAAGCTGGTACAATCGCGCCGGCGTCGAGCGCGTAATGGGCTTCTGTACGGACGCCGAGTACGAGGAGTTCATGGCGACCGTCCTCGATTTCGAGCGCATGCTCGTGGGCTCGGGCGTCAGGCTGATCAAGTACTATCTCGACATCAGCAAGGCCGAGCAGAAAGAGCGCCTCGCCGAGCGTCGCAAGGATCCGCTGAAGCAGTGGAAAGTCAGCCTGATCGACGCGGTCGCACTCAAGAAGTGGAAAGCCTACAGCAAGGCGCGCGACGAGATGCTGAAGCGCACCCACAACCCGCTGACGCCGTGGACCATCGTCTGCTCGAACGACAAGAAGGCGGCGCGCCTCAACCTGATCCGCGACCTGCTCTCCCGCCTGCCCTACGACGGCAAGCAGCCTCGTCTGTTGAAAGCCGATCCGAAGATCGTCTTCCCTTATAGCGAATCCTGTCTTCGGGATGGGAAGATCGCCCCATGAGACGGCAGATCAGCACGACCCAAGCCCGCCGGTGGTTCGCCGAGGAGCTGCGCGTGACCGCGCCGATCCGGCGGAACGAGGCGGTCGTCGACGCCTTCGCCTCGGTGCCGCGCGAGCGCTTCCTCGGACCCGGTCCCTGGCGCCTGCTTCCGTTCGCGCGGATCGAGGATCCGTTCCTGACGCCCGACGACGATCCATCCTGGGTCTACCACGACGTCCTCGTCGCGATCGATCCGAAGCGCGGGCTCAACAACGGCCAGCCAAGCCTGTGGGCGCGGCTGTTCGACCAGCTCGACCTCAAGCCCGGCGAGCGCGTGCTGCAGGTCGGCGCCGGCACCGGCTACTACACCGCGATCCTCGCCGAGATGGTCGGCGCGCAGGGCAAGGTGATCGCGGTCGAGTACGACCGCGACCTCGCCGAACGCGCCGAGGACAACCTCTCGCCCTGGCCGCAGGTCGAGGTCGTCAACGGCGACGGCACCACGCATGACCCGGGCAAGGTCGATGTGATCGTCGCCTTTGCCGGCGCCACGCATCCGGCAGCGCTCTGGCTCGCGCGCCTGAAGCCGGGCGGACGCCTGATGATGCCGCTGACCGGCGGCAACCGCTGGGGCTTCTTCCTGAAGGCGACCCGAAAGGGGAAGAGCTTCAACGCGACATCGCTCGGCCTCTGCGGCTTCTTCCCCTGCATCGGCGGACGCGACGACAAGGCGGCGGCACGGCTGCAGAAGGCGATGGCCGCGCTCCAAGGGCAGCCGGTGCCGGTTACCGAGATGCATGCGGGCAAGCCGCCCGCCGACAGGAAACGCGATGTCTGGTACGCCGGCCCCGGCTTCTGGCTTGCCGCCAGTAGGCTTGGAGCTAGTAAAGGATCTTCTCGTAGCGGGGCGCGATCTCGCTCTGCGGCAAGGCGGGCCCGTCCAGGCTGAGCTGGTCCTTGATCATCTCGTTGATGCTGGGCAGCGTCGAACGGTCGATCCGGGCCTCGGGCTCCCACAGCTTCGAACGCATGAACGCCTTGGCGCAGTGGAGATAGGCCTCGTCGATCGTGACGAGCAGCACCGCCTTCGGCAGCTTGCCCCTGGTCTCGAACGGCTTGCAGAGCGCCTCGTCGGTTCGGATCTCGACGCGACCGTTGATGCGCAGCGTCTCGTCGAGGCCCGGCACCAGGAACAGGAGGCCGACATTCGGCCGCTCCAGGAGGTTCCTCAACGTATCGAGGCGGTTGTTGCCCGGCCAGTCGGGCAGCGCGATCGTCTTGTCGTCGATGACGCGGACCCAGCCCGGCTCGCCGCCCCGCGGCGTCACGTCCTGGCCGCCATTGGCATCGCTGGTCCCCACCATCACCATCGGCGAGAGGGAGATGATCCGTCTGCAGTGCTTTTCCAGCTGCGGGATCGACTTCTTCATCACCAGTTCGGACGGCTGGGCGTAGACGGTACGCAACTGCTCGAGGGTCTCGATCCGGGCCACTTCTCACTCCTTGGTGATAACTATTCCTAACAGGCCTATCGGGCTTGGCAAGGTGGTTGCCGCAATGCAGCATCCCGGGCGGAGGTACCCATGCGCGCGCTGATCCGAGCCTTGTGCCTGATCGTCGTGGTCATCCTCGCCGTCGGGGAGGCCGCCGCTTCCTGCCAGGCGATCGCGTCCCGGCCGACGCCGCTGCCGCAGCTCGCCTCCCTCGCGCCGCTGGCGCTGGCCAAGGGCGAGGTCAGCGTCACCTTCGTCGGGCATTCGAGCTTCCTGATCGAGAGCCCGCAGGGCGTCACCATCGTCACCGACTACAACGACTACATCCGGCCGAGAACCGTGCCGACGATCGCGACGATGAACGTCGCGCACACCACGCACTACAGCAACAACCCGGATCCCCGGATCAAGCACGTGCTGCGCGGCTGGAACCCGACCGGCTCGGGCCCGGCGCGCCACGACCTCGCCGAGCAGGACGTCTTCGTCCGCAACATCCCGACCAACATCCGCGGCTGGGACGGGATGGGCACGCGCATCAACGGCAACTCGATCTTCATCTTCGAGGTCGCCGATCTCTGCCTCGTTCATCTCGGCCACCTGCACCATGAGCTGACCCGCGAGGATCTCGGCGTCATGGGCGAGGTCGACGTGCTGATGGTGCCGGTCGACGGCGGCGCCACGATGAGCCAGGACGAGATGCTGAGCGTGATCCGCGACATCCGTCCGAGGATGGTGATCCCCATGCACTATTTCGGGCCGCACCGGATCGAGCGCTTCGCCCAGATCCTGTCGCCGCACTTCACGGTCCGGCACAGTGCGACTTCCCAGGTCGTGCTGACGCGCCAGACCATGCCGGATCCGCCTGAGCTTCTGATCCTTCCGGGGTACTGATCCAAGATGAAAGTCTGCGTCTACGGCACCGGCGCGGTCGGCGGCGGCCTGATCGGCCGTCTCCATAAGGGCGGCGCCGAGGTCTCGGCGGTCGCCCGCGGTGCGATGCTCGAAGCCATCTGCACCAAGGGACTCGTCGTCCACACCACGATCGACGAGGTCGTGGCGAAGATCCGCGCGAGCGAGAGCACCGCCGATCTCGGGCCCCAGGACGCGGTGATCGTCACGGTCAAGGCACCGGCGCTTCCCGATGTCGCCGCCGGCATCGGGCCGCTGCTGGGACCGAAAACCGTGGTCGTCTTCGCGATGAACGGCATTCCGTGGTGGTATTTCCTCCGCCACGGCGGCGAGCACGAAGGCCGCCAGCTCGCGCGGATCGATCCGAACGACGCGATCCGGAAGGCCGTGGCGATCGAGCGCGTGATCGGCTGCGTCGTCTACCGCGGCTCTGAGATCGTCGAGCCCGGCGTGATCCGCGTCGAGTCGCCGAAAGGCCGCCTGGTGATGGGCGCGCCGGACGGCCGAGAGATGCCGGAGATCGATGCGCTGGCCAAGGTGATGGAAGCAACGGACCTCGCGATCGAGAAGACCGCCACGATCCGGACAACCGTCTGGGCCAAGGCGACCCAGAACATCTGCTCAGGGCTGCTCGGTTGCCTGACCGGCACGACGCCGAAGGCGACGTACTCAGATCCGGTCTGTGCCGACGCCGTCCGCACGATCGTCGCCGAGATCAGTGCCGTCGCCCAGGCCTTCGGCCACAAGACCGGCGTCGATGCCGAGAAGCTGCTGGCCGCGCAGAAGAACCAGACCCATATCTCCTCGATCATCCTCGACATCCTGAAGGGCCGGCGGATGGAGTTCGACGCCCTGTTCGCCGCGCCCGCCGAGCTTGGCCGCCTCAAGGGCGTGCCGACGCCGACCTTCGACCTGCTCTCCGCCCTGGTTAAGGCGAAAGCCCGCGAGGTCGGCTCCTACGCCGACTAGCGCCCGGCCGCCGATCTGCTAGTCTCGGAGGCGCCGGCGGCTGGGGTGAGACGCGCGGCGACCCTGAGGTGCTCGATGCGTCGCGTCCTTCTGCTCGCCCTCCCCGCCCTTCTCTTCTTGGCACCGGCTGTGGCCCAGCCGCTTCCCGGCTGCTCGCCTGCCAACGCGAACGAGCGGATGTGCCAGGGCGGCAATATCTGCGTCTGCCGGATGACCGGCGGCCTGCTCCAGGGCATCCCCCAGGCTTTCCGCTGGGACTGCGGCATCCAGAACGGCGGCTGCCTCCCGGGCACCGTCTATCAGCAGATGACGACGCCCTACGGGTCGGGCGGCGGCGTCGCGGGATCGATGCCGCGTACCGCGTCGAGCGCGCCGGCACAAAGAAACAGCGTCGGCAAAGCGGAAATCGCCCAGGCCCAGGCGGCCCTTACGAAGCTCGGGCTCAATCCGGGCCCGGCAGACGGCGTGGCCGGACCGAAGACCAAGGCGGCACTGGCCCAATACCTCGCGCGCGAAGGCCTGCCGCCGTCGGACCGGGTCACGCCGGAGATCTACAGGCGGCTGGTGCCCTAGTCGCCCCCCCTTCAATCAGCGGTCGCTGGCGCCGGCTTCTTGGCGTTGCGCCTGACGGTGATCACCATCGGCAAGGTGAGCGCCATCGTCAGCGCGATCGCGGCGAAGACGAGCCGCGGCGAGTCGTGGTCCATCAGCCAGCCGAAGGCGAGCGGGCCGAGGCAGGAACCGATGTCGAGGCCCGAATAGACGAAGCCGAAGACCTTCCCGGTGGCGCCTTCGGGGGCGGCGGCACGGATCAGCATGTCGCGCGCCGGTCCGACGGTGCCGGCCGTGAATCCGGCGAAGGCGACCAGCGCCAGGACGCCGGTGAACGGCAATGCCGAGCCGCCGGCGACCGCCATCGTAAGCGCCGCAAGGCCCATGCCGATCAACGCCACGATGTCGTGGCGGCTGGTCCAGTCGACGATCCAGCCGCCGGCGAAGATGCCGCTCGCCTGCGCCAGCAGATAGACCGTGAGGCCTGTGGTCGCGACCGCCAGCGGCACCTCGTGGATCGAGATCATCGCCGGCACGCCGAAGCTCTGGAAGCCGATGCCGGCGGTCGCCGCCAGCGCGAAGAAGACGAAGCCGGAAACGATGCCGGGCTGGCGGATCAGGGCGCCATAGGCATGATCCTGGTGCGCCTTGCCGCCTTCGTTGCTGCCACCGCCGAGCGCCGCATCGAAGCGCGAGATCAGCAGCAGCGCCACCAATCCTACGACGCCGGCGATCAGCAGCGCGGGACGCCAGCCGATCGTGTAGGCCATGGTGCCGATCACCGCCGGCGACGTCGCGTATCCGAGCGTGCCCGAGAGTCCGTGCACCGAATAGGCGCGGCCGAGGCGGCCGTGGCTCACGCGGGTCGACAGGATCGAGAGGTCGGCCGGATGGAAAACGCTGTTGCCCATGCCGGCCAGCGCCGCCAGCGGATAGAGCATCCAGAAGTAGGGAACCATGGCGGCCGCCGCGATCGACACCGCCAGGAGCGCCAGGCCCATGTAGAGCACGCGGGCCGCGCCGTAGCGGTCGCACCAGACCCCGACAAGCGCCTGGCAGACGCCCGAGACCGCGTAGAACACCGCGGTGATGCCCCCGAGCGCGGTCCAACTCACGTCGAACTCGTCCTTCAGCAGCGGGAACACCGGTGCGAGGGCGAGCTGGAAGAAGTGCGACATGAAATGCGCCGCGCCGATCAGCCCGATGACCAGGGAATCGCGGCGGACGGTCGGGGCAAGCGTGGTCATGGCGCTCTGGGCGTGGAGAGAAAGCCATCCTACACGCGGATGGTCGGCGGCGGAAACTGTGGTTAGGATCGCGACCTTTCGCCGCCGCGCGCAGGGACAGATCGATGGAAAAGTGGAAGGTGACGGATCGGCGGGAGGTCTATTCCAACCCTCCCTGGCTTCGGATCCATTCGGAGACCGTCCGCCTGCCGGACGGCAAGGTCGTCGAGGGCTTCCACCAGGTCCAGCTTCTCGACTACGCGCTGATGATGGTCGAGCGTGAGGACGGCCGCTTCATCGTCATCCGCCAGTACAAGCACGGGGTGCGCGACGTCAGCCTGATGCCGCCGGCCGGCGGCATCAACCCGGGCGAGGATCCGCTCGAGACGGCGCGGCGCGAGCTGATGGAGGAGACCGGCCACGAGGCGACCGGCTGGCGGAAGCTGACCGAGATGGTGACCCACGCCAACCAGCGCTGCAGCGTCGGCCATCTCTACTACGCGAGCGGTGCCCGCCAGGTGGCGACGCCCGACTCCGGCGATCTCGAGGAGCAGGAGATCCTTTATCTCACCCGAGACGAGATCCGGGCGGCGATCCGCAACGGCGAGGTCAAGTCGACCAGCGCGCTCGCCGGCTTCTCGCTGGTGATCGCCGGCATCCTGCCGTGACCACGAAGCGCAAGGTCATCCTCGACTGCGATCCCGGCCAGGACGATGCCGTCGCGATCCTGCTGGCTCTGGCCTCGACCGAGATCGAGCTGCTGGCGATCACCGCGGTCGCCGGCAACATCGGCATCGGGAAGACCTCGCTCAATGCGCGCGCCGTGGTCGAGCTCGCGGGTGCCGAGACGCCGGTCTATGCCGGCTGCCCGCGCCCGTTGGTCCGCGATCCGGTCGACGCCGCGCATATCCATGGCGACAGCGGCATCGATGGCGCCACGCTGAAGCCGCCCGTGCGCCCATTGGCCGCCGGCCATGCCGTCGACTTCATCCGCGACACGGTGCGCGCCCAGCCCGACGGCGAGATCACGCTGGTCGCGATCGGCCCGCTGACCAACCTTGCCGCGGTCCTGATCCAGGCACCGGACGTCGCCCGCCGCGTCCGCGAGATCGTGCTGATGGGCGGCGCCATCGGCCTCGGCAACACGACGCCGGCTGCCGAGTTCAACATCTATGCCGACCCGCACGCCGCGCACGTCGTATTCACCTCGGGCGCACGCATCGTCATGACGCCGCTCGAGCTCACGCACCAGGTGCTGGCGACGCAGGATCGCATCCAGGCGATCCGTGCGCTCGGCAGCGAGCCGGCCCGCCAGATCGCCGGCATCCTCGACGCCTATCCCAAGACCACGCATTTTGGTGCGACCGGCGGACCGCTGCACGACCCCTGCGCCGTCGCCTGGCTGCTGTGGCCAGAACTCATGGGCGGCAAGGAGTGCCGCGTCGAGATCGAGATGTCCTCAGGCCCCTCGCTCGGCCGCACCGTGATCGAGTGGCGACGCCAGAAGCGCGAAGCCAACGCGCTCGTGCTGGAACAGGTCGACCATGCGACGCTGTTCCAGCGATTGATCGAGCGCTTCGCCATTTTCCGCTAGATCCGCCTGCCGTCGGCGAAGACCTGGCGCCAGTGCAGAATGCGGACCGAGCGCCTCAAGCCCGTCGGCCAGAATGGGTCTGCCTCGATCAGCGTCCGCGCCTCTGCCGGGCTATCGGCGTCGACCAGCCAAAGACCTCCCGCCCCCGAGCCGTCCTCTCGAAGCAAGGGCCCAGCGGCGCGTATCCGCTTCGCCTCCCGCTCGAGGAAGGCAAGATGGTCGGGCATCAGTCGCGGTCTGATTTCGGCTCGTGACGGTTCGTCCTCGAACATCACAACGAAAAGCATTGCACCTCCTTGAGGTCGAGGCATTTCTAGATCTGCAAATTCATCGAGCGAACCTGAGACTTTGCTTGTTCGATCTGCAATTCTGCAGCATGGACTGGGATCACCTCCGCTACGTCCTCGCCCTCGCCCGAGGTGGCACGCTGACGGCCGCGGCGCGAACGCTGCGTGTCAACCAGACCACGGTGACCCGACGGCTATCGCAGGCTGAAACAGCTTTCGGAGCCCGCCTGTTCGAGCGCATCGACGGCGCCTTTACGCCGACCGAAGCCGGCGAGACGGCGATCGCCGAGGCCGAGCGCATCGAGGCGGCCGTGGATGCCGCGGCACAACGGATCAGCGGCACCGATGCGACGCCGGCTGGCACGGTCCGCATCACCTCGGTGCCGCTGATCGTCAATCGCCTCCTTGCACCGGCTCTTCCCGAGCTGCGGCGGCGGCATCCCGGCATCGAGCCGGAGTTGATCGGCGACCCGCGCAATTTCAGCCTGACCAAACGAGAAGCCGACATCGCGCTTCGTCTGGCCCGGCCGGTCGCCGCCGGCGCCCTGGTCCGACGCATCGGAAGCATCAGCTACGTAATCGTCGGACCATCGCGCGGACGCGCCGATCGCCTGCCCTGGATCAGCTACGAGGAAGGCCTCGCCGATATTCCGCCGGCGCGTTGGATCGCGGCCAACGTCGCCGAACCGCCGCGCGTGCGTGTCAATGACTCGGAGACGATCATCGAAGCCGTGGCTTCGGGCGTCGGCCGGTCGCTGCTACCGCGGTTCGTCGTCGCGGGCGATCGCCGGCTTCGTCAGCTGGCGCCAGAGCCCGCGCTTACGCGTGAGCTCTGGCTGATGGTTCATCCCGAGTTGCGACGTCTCGGCCGCATCGAGGCGACGATCGCCTGGATGGAAGCCTTCGCAAGGAAGCTCAACTGAGCGTCTTCACGTCGTGGCGCGGGCGGCCCCAGTCGCGAGCGGCGTCGACCACGCGCGGCACGTCCTCCTCCAGCATCAGCCGGTCGGCGACCAGTTTCTTCGCCGCCGTCTCGATGGCGCGGACATAGCCTTGCTTGTCCTTGTAGCGGGCAAGGATCGAGGGCCTGGGGTCCTTGGTGAAGGCACGCTCCGCATCGGTTTCCGGCAGCGGGATGTAGCTGCCGGTGAAGGTATGGCTCGACCCATAGCCGCCACCCTGGGCGCGCAGGTTCCAGCCCGTATAGGTGCCGAGCGGCGCATCGACCGTCGGCATGCGCACGCCGCCGAGATCGTTGCCGTCGGCGTCGACCGCCGGGATCATCACCGCATAGGTCTGGTTGTCGAGCACGCGCGGCGGCTCGACGGTCAGGATGCCCTTCTCGTCGGCGTCGGGGCCGAAGTCGAGAAGCTTGAGCGCGTTCGGGCCCGACGGAAGCATGATCCCCGGAATCTGCGGGAACTTCTTCCGCCATTCCTCCATCGGGATCAGCGTGCCGTCGGATCGCCGCGGCATGCGCGAGTCCGGCGGCGTCGTACCGTCCGTCGCCCACTTGTCGAGCGCGTCGAGGGCCGCCCGGAACAGCGGCGTGGTCAGCACGATGTTGACGTAGTTCTGGCACACGCCCTTCGACGGCTTCTTCAGGTTGGGGTCCGACATGTGCTGCGAGGACGCCCACAGGAAGACCCGCACGTTGTCCGGTTGGGCCAGGTCGTTGCCCGAGGTGTCGGTGTGGACCAGCGAGCCGCGCCGCTGCCAGTACTCGCTCGAGGTCTGGGTGTGGATCACCAGCGGGTCGGTCTTCGGCCGCTTCAGGATCGCATCCGTCTTGCCGGTGTTGTGGTCGGTCGACTGGGCGTAGGAGAACGGGAAGCGGTCGGCGATGTTGAAATGGTCCTCGTGCTGCTGGCCGGCCGGCACCACCGGCAGCGAGAAGCGATGGTTGAACCACTGCTTGCCGGCGCCGGCGACATGCGGGAGCACGCCGTCGAAGACGCGCTTGCCCTGCCCGTCGTCGTTGAAGCCCAGATAGACGTAATCGCGGATCGCTCGGCCGGTCTGCGAGCGGCCCCAGCAATAGGCCTTGTCGATCCCGCCCTTGAGCGGGTTCTTCGCCGACGCGTCGTTGCGAAGGAACGCGATCGCGTCGCGCACCATCGCGTGGCCGAGGCCATGCACACGCGGATCGCGGGCGGTGTAGACGAGCTCGTAGATCAGGCCGGGGGTGAATCCGTCCTTGAGATGGATGTGCTGATCGGAGGGTGCCACGCCGGTCTCGTTGGCCGAGCCGTCGAGCCCGGCCCCGCCTTCGAGGCGGGCGAACTCCCAGCGCGACGGATCGATCTTCACCCGCGGCTCGTCCGGATATGGGCGAACCGTCAGCGTCGCCTTCGAGGTGTCGAGCGAGACGGTCGGGAAGCTCCGGGTCGAGGCGCGGCCGGAAAGGGGCAGGCACTTCACGCCGGGCTCGTCGAGGATGTACTCGACGCGGACCGGTGCGGTGATCGGCTGGCCGTTCTCGGTCGCGACCGGCGTGTCGAGGACGAAGCGGCCATCCCCGGGCAGCAGGTCTCCTTCCCAGGCGACCCAGACCACCGTGTAGCCCCGGCGGAACAGGAAGCCGTTGCCGGCATGCGCCGCCTCGCGCGGCGTGTTGGAGTGGATCGCATCGTTGAAGAACTGGAGTGCGCGGATGTTGCCGCGATTACCCCAGTCGTAGAACAGGCGGCGGTTGCCTTTGCTCATGTCGACCGGCTTCAGGATGGTGAAGTCGGCAACGCATTCGACCAGCCCGTCGGCCCCCTTCGGCGCCTTGTCGAGGTCGACGATCACGCGGTTGTGGGGAGCCTTGGGATCGACCGCCAGCCGGATCTTGCCGGCCAGGCGCTCGTAAGCGCCGGTGGCACCGAAGGATGCCCCCCCTGCGAAAGGCACATGCTCGACCGTCTCTAGGGTGATGCGCACCGCGAACCTCTCGGGTTAGACTGCATTTTACGGAAACCGTTTTCCGATACTGAAACAGAGGGAGCCGGAGGATCAACATGCGTATGAAGGACCTTAAACGGGGCGTCGCGGCAGCCGCGCTCGCGGTCGGCCTGATGGCCGGCAGCGCCCAGGCCCAGAACTACATCAAGCTCGCGGCCGAGGCCGACCTCAAGTCGCTGGATCCGATCTGGACCACGGCGGCGATCACCGCCGGCCACGCCTTCCTGATCTACGACCAGCTCTTCGCCCAGGACATCAAGGGCAACGTCAAGCCGCAGATGGTCGAGAGCTGGAAGACCAGCCCCGACGGCCTCAGCTGGACCTTCGTGCTCCGCCCCGGCCTCAAGTGGCATGACGGTACCGACGTGACCGCGAAGGATGTGGTCCCTTCGATCAAGCGCTGGGGTGCCCGCATCGCCGCCGGGCAGATCCTGATGACCCGCGTCAGCGACATCGTCGCGGTCGACAACCGCACCTTCGAGATCAAGCTCAAGGACAAGTTCGGCCCGCTCGTCGAGATGCTCGGCGCATCGGCGCAGCCGCTCGTGATCATGCGCGAGAAGGATGCGATGACCGATCCGTTCCAGCAGATCTCGGAGGCGATCGGTTCCGGTCCCTTCACCTTCGAGAAGGAAAAATGGGTCCCGGGCAGCAAGGTCTCCTACAAGAAGAACGCCGCCTACGTGCCGCGCACCGAGGCGCCCGATGCGCTCACCGGCGCCAAGGTCGTCAAGGTCGACGGCGTCGAGTGGACCTACATCCCCGACGCCCAGACCGCGGTGCAGGCGCTGATCCGCGGCGAGGTCGACTTCTACGAGTACGTGCCGACCGACATGATCCCGGTGCTGGAGAAAGACAAGAACATCACCGTCAAGATCATCAACGCCGGCGGCTTCACGCCGATCCTGCGTCCGAACCACCTGGTGGCGCCGACCAACAACCCGAAGGTCCGCCAGGCGATGCTCTACGCCATGAACCAGTCGGACAGCCTCGCCGCCATGGTCGGCAACAAGAGCCTCGAGAAGGAATGCTGGGCGGTCTTCGCCTGCGGCTTCCCGCTCGAGACCAATGCCGGCGTCGGCGACTGGGGCAAGCCCAGCCCGAGCAACCTCGACAAGGCGAAGGCTCTCCTCAAGGAGGCCGGCTACAACGGCGAGCCGATCGTGCTGATGAACCCGACCGAGTTCCTGGTGATCTCGGCGATGACGACGATGTCGGCGCAACAGCTCAAGAATGCCGGCTTCAACGTCGACATGCAGAACATGGACTGGGGCACGCTGGTCACCCGCCGCACGGTCAAGGACGCGCCCAAGGACAACAAGTCCGGCTGGCATGTCTTCCACACCTGGGGCGTCGGCCCGCTCTCGGCCGATCCGCTGACCAACAACACCGCCGCGACTCCCTGCGACGGCAAGAACTGGTTCGGCTGGCCCTGCGACGAACAGCTCGAGACGATGCGCCAGAAGTTCATCACCGAGGCCGACCCGGCCGCGCGCAAGAAGCTGGCCGACGAGTTCCAGACGCGCTTCTACCAGCAGGTGCCCTACATCCCGCTCGGCATGTTCTTCCAGAAGGCCGCGTGGCGGAACAACATCGAGGGCGTGCTCGACAACACCAAGGTCGTCTGGTGGAACGCCACGAAGAAGTAAGCTGACTTCAGCTTTCGCGTAATCTCCAACCCCTTCCCGCTCCTCGCGGGAAGGGGTTTCGTTTTGGGAGCCGCCCGATGCCCGAGATCCATCTTCACTATCTCAACTACCAGGACGTCCAGAAGCTGGCGCTGACCGACCAGGAGATCCTGGACGCGATCGAGGGCGGGCTCCGCGCACAAGGCTCCGGCCAGGCCGTGATCGAGCCGCGCACGCATCTGGTTCCTGACCCGAGCTTCCCCGGGCACTTCAACGTGCTTCGCGGCTACATCCAGCCGCTCAACCTCGCCGGTGTGAAGATCGTCGGCGACTTCCACGAGAACTATAAGCACGACCTGCCGTCGGAGCTGGCGCTGCTCAACCTGTTCGACCCGAAGACCGGATCGCCGGTCGCGGTGATCGACGCCGCCGACATCACCGATATGCGGACCGGCGCGGTGACCGCGCTCGGCGCCAAGCATCTCGCCCGCAAGACTTCGAAGGTCCTTGGCCATGTCGGCGCCCGCGGAACCGCATACTGGAACGTGCGCCTGATGGACAGGATCTTCGACTTCGACGAGATCCGCGTGCATTCGCGCCGGCCGGAGAGCCGTAACGCCTTCGGCGCGCGGCTCGAGAAGGATCTCAGCAAGAAGGTGATCGTGACCGAGGACTGGAAGAGCTGCGTCGAGGGCGCCGACATCGTCGTCGAGGCGTCGCGCCTCACCAAGCCCGAGCCCATGCTGAAGACCGAATGGATCAAGAAGGGCGCGCTGGTGATGCCCTACGGCACGATGAGCGCGGTCGAGCTGTCGCTGACCGACATCATGGACAAGATGGTGATGGACGACTGGGGCCAGGCGCGGGCCGGCAAGTTCGGCGCGCTTCGCCAGCATGTCGATTCAGGAAAGCTCAGCGAGAAGACCCTGCACGGCGAGCTCTGCGAGATCGTCGTCGGCAAGAAGGCCGGCCGCGAGCGCGACGACGAGACGATCCTGTTCTGGCATCGCGGGCTCTCGCTCTCGGACGTGGCGCTCGGTGCGGCGATGCTGGAGAAGGCGAAGAAGATGGGGCTCGGCCAGCGGCTCAGATACCGCTAAGCGAGATCCATGAAGCGCACCGGGCGGTCGACCGGCTTCCAGAGGAAGCGGCCCAGCACGTCCGTGTATCCGCGATAGGCGAGCCCTTTCCACTCCGGCTGCGAGCGGTGGAAGGCGGCGAGATCGAACCATGGCAGGTCCGGCCGCGCGTGATGCCGCGCATGCAGGTTGTTGTAGAGGAAGAGGATCGCCATCGGCCACGCCGCCTCGATCACCGCGGTGCGGCCGGTCGCCTCCTGCGCCGCCTTGTGCTCGGCGAAGGAGCGGATCATCGTAATCGAGATCGAGAGATAGACCGCGATCGCGTAGGCCCAGGCCGGCACCCCGCACCAGGCGAGCCACGCGACCACGCCGGCCAGCGGCACCAGGTGCAGGATCCAGGCGCCGACATGCTCGCCGCGGGCGAGGGCCTTCATCTCCGCCGGATAGAAGCGCCAGAGGCAAATCGCCGGTCCGACCGTGAAGCGGCCGAGCAGCGTGTGATTGAAGACCAGCAGCGCGCGCGTCACCCCGGTCGCCTTCATCCAGTCGTCAGCAGGCACGTAATAGGACTCGGGGTCGACCGCCGGGATCGTCAGGTCCTCGTCGCGGTGATGGACGATATGGCTCGACCGATAAAGCTCGTAAGGAAGCCAGATCGCCAGCGGCACGCCGCCGAGGCTCGAATTGATCCAGCGATTGCGGGTCGGGTGTCCGTGGATTGTCTCGTGCTGGAGCGAGCCGTGCCAGGCGAGCAGCCAACCCATCGCCGGGACCGCGACCCAGATGGGAACGGTCGCCCAGCCGAGCGTCAGCACGGTCCAGCTGCCGTAGATGGCGACGGTGACGCCCCAGGTCGGCAGCTCCCAGCGGCGCCACAGGCTCGACGTCCCCCGCATAGGAGAAGCCTATAGCGCCGGTTCACTCTCTGCGCCAGAGGGCGGGCCAGAATTTGACGCAGAGTGCCAGCAGGATCAGCCCCTCCGTCATGCTGATCGCGACCGCCCAGGGCGCACCGAGGTAGTCGGCCAGGATGCCGATATGGAGGTAGCCGATCTGGCCGGTGCCGATGGTCGAGCTGAGCACGCCCATCATCCGCGAGCGCTGCTCGGGTGGTGCCGCGGTCAGCATGACGGTCGACTGCATGGTGGCGAAGGCCGACGAGCCGAGGCCCAGCAGCACCAGCACGCCAAGCGAGAAGACGTAGCTGGCCGAGAGCCCGAATACCAAGGCAGCGGTGAGACAGATCGTGCAGCCGATGGTGAAGGTACGCGCATACCACGCCGGCCGGACGGTGTTCGCCAGCACGAACGACCCGAGAAGCGCACCGATACCCTCGGCCGAGGTGAGGAGCCCGACTCCGACGGGATCGGCATGGAGCACCTCCTTGCCGATGACCGGGACCATGCTCGCATAGGGGAAAGCCAGTGCGTTCATCACCACGGTGACCGCCAGCAGGCCCATGACCACCGGCCTCGCGGCGGCCCACCGCAGCCCGTCGACGATGTCGCTCAGCACGTTGCGCCCGACCTTGCCGCGCGCCTCCATCCCGGCCCTGAGGCCGAGGGCGACAAGCGCGGCCGTGCCGAACAGGACGGCGCCGAGGAGAAAGGTGCCGCCGACGCCCCAGCCGGCGTAGATGGCGCCGCCGAGAAGAGGACCGATCAGCCGGGTCCCGTTGACGGCCACCCAGTCGAGACCCATCGCCGAGCCAAGGCGTTCGCCGCCCGCGATCTCGCCGAGCAGCGTGCGGCGGACGGACATTTCGCTCGCCCAGTAGAGACCGACCAGCGTCGCCCCGATGCCGACCTGCCAGATCTGCAGGTCGCCCGAGAACGCGAGCGTCGCGAGCACCCCATAGACGGCCGTCATCGCGAGAAGGTTCGCGATCAGCATGCGGCGGAGCGGAACGCGCTCGGCCAGCGCGCCGATGAAGGCGCCGGCCAGCATCGGCATCAGGCGGCAAAGCGTGATGATCGCCACCAGCAGCGGCGACGACGTCACTTCGAAGACGTAGATGCCGACCGCCAGCTGATCGAGCCAGCGCATCATGCCGGCACACGCACCGACCAGCCAGACGCGGCGGTAGGCCGCGTCGCGGAAGAGTTCCTTCATCGCGCCTTGGCGATGAAGATCACCGAGGCGGGTTTGCCGGTCTGCGGATCGACGGGCTCGCGCATCTCGTCGATGGCGAGGCCCGAGGCGCCGATCATCGTGACCCAGGTGCCGAGCGTGCGGAAATACCAGGGCGCCGGATCGGTGAAGGCATCCGAGAAACCGGCCCAGCTCCCCTTCCGCCAGCCGTCGGCGTAGATCTGGTCGCCGTTGGCGACGACCGGATGCAGGGTCTGGATCACGAGCCGGCCGCCCGGCTTCAGCAGGTCGGGCATGCGCCGAAGCAGCTTCGGCACGCTGTCCTCGCCGAACAGCGCGAAGTTGATCACGACCGCGTCGAAGCGGCGGCCGCCGAGACCCGATTCGGTGATCTGCTCGTATCCGGCGACTTCGAAGGCGGCCTTGCCCTTGGTCTTCGCCTGCTCGATCAGCGCCGGAATCGCATCGACGCCGAGCACGTCGTAGCCGCGCTCGGCCAGCGCATGCGCAAGCCAGCCCTCGCCGCAGCCGAGATCGAGCACCGTCCGCGGCTTCAGATCGTCGACGGCGGCGACGATGGCAGCGTCAGTCGCGCGGACGCGGCTCGGGATCTCGCGGTTGCGCACGGCTTTGGTCCAGGCCGCAGCGTTCGCGGTCCAGGACTGAAGAATGTGGGTTTCGGACACGGGAGAGACACCAGGATGGAACGGGGGGCTTATCAAATTAGCAGGCTCGCCCTGCCTTCGCGAGCGCTCGTGCGCTAGACTGCCGTTTAGGGGAGAACGCCATGCACGATCGACGCTCCGCTTTGCGACTCGCCTTCGGTGCCGCCGCTGCCCTCTGCCCCCTCTGCGATGCCGGCGGTGCAAAGGCGGCAGAGAAATGGAGCTACGACGGAGACACCGGCCCGCAGGCCTGGGGCAAGCTTGCGCCCGAATTTCAGGCCTGTTCGGCGGGCCGCGAGCAGACGCCGATCGACCTCAAGGACGGCATCCGCGCCGAGCCCGGCATCCTCTCCTACGCCTACAAGCGGATGCCGGTTCGCATCCTCAACAATGGCCACACGATCCAGGTCAATTGCCCGGCCGGCAGCCAGGCGCAGATCGCGGGCCAGACCTACGATCTTCTGCAGTACCACTTCCATCACCCGAGCGAGCACATCCTCTCGGGCCAGCGTTTCGAGCTCGAGCTTCACCTGGTTCATCGCAGCAAGGCGGGCGAGCTCGCGGTGATCGGCGTCTTTATCCGCGGCGGCCAGGCCAATCCGACGCTGCAGTCGATCTGGCAGGTGATGCCGGCGAAGGCCTCTCCGGAGAAATGGACCAGCGTCTCGGTCAATCCGGACCGGCTTCTGCCGCCCAACTCCACTTATTTCCGCTACTACGGCTCGCTGACCACGCCGCCCTGCTCGGAGGGCGTGCTGTGGACCGTCTACAAGCAGCCGATCGAGGCTTCCGAGGCGCAGCTCAGGCAGTTCGCGCAGATCTTCGCCAACACTTCGCGGCCGATCCAGCCGCTGAACCGCCGTTTCCTGCTGGCGACGGGCTGATCAACGACCCTTGCGCATCATGTCGGCGACATGCTCGCCGATCATGACGCAGGAGAGATGCGTGTTGGCACGGACCACCCACGGCATGATCGAGGCGTCGGCCACCCGCAGTCCGACGGCGCCGCGGACGCGGGCCTGAGGATCGACGACCGCTTCTGCGTCGTCGGCGGCGCCCATCCTGCAGGTCGAGGTGATGTGCTGGCCGTCATTGACCTCGGCGAGGAGCCAACGCCGCGCGACCTCCTCGTCGAGGAGCTGCTCGGGCTCGTAGTCGCTGAAGCCGACCATCACGCGCTCGGAAATGCGCTGCGCCTCGGGATGGCGGACGAACCTGATCAGCCGCTTCACGCCATCGACCATCCGCACCATATCGCGCTCGTCGCCGAGCAGGTTGAAATCGATCTCGGGATCGACGTCGGGGTCGGGCGACGCGAGCCTGAGGAAGCCGCGCGAGAAGCAGCGGTGCTGGACGACGCCCATGACCCCGACCTCGTTCTGGTTCTGGGTGAGATCCAGATCCGGCCGGCGGCCGAGGCTGTCGCCGAACTGGTTCAGCTCGATCAGCTTCATGTCGTTGGTGCCGGCGCCAGCCATGCCCGAGGTGTAGCGGATCACGCAGTTGGTGTGCCGCTCGTAGAGCGACTTCGCCCGCGCCTCCGGCTTCAGCAGCAGGCGGAATGGTGCCGCCGGATGGTCCTGCAGATGGTGGCCGACCGGGAGATCGAGCAACGGCGCGATGCCAAGCGCCTTGAGATCCGCCGCGGGTCCGATGCCGGAGCGCATCAGGATCGCCGGCGAATGCGCGCCGCCGGCGGCGAGCACGATCTCCTTGGCGCGGAAATCCTGCAGGCCACCCGGAAGGCGGGCGGCGACGCCGGTCGCGATCACCTGATTGCCGCGCGGCTCCAGCAGCACGCGGTCGACCTGGGCGTCGCAGACGATGGTCAGGTTCTTCCGGCCGCGGATCGGCTCCAGATAGCCGTCGGCGGTCGAGACGCGCACGCCGTCGGCGGTGTTGTTGATCGCGTAGCGCGAGACACCGGTCGAGTCCGGCGCGTTGTGATCGTCGGCGAACGGATAGCCCAGATCGAGGCCGGCCATGAAGAAGGCGCGGTCGATATGGCCCCAGTCGTGGATCGCGTTGCGGCGTACCGGCGTCGGCCCACCGCGCCGGTGATAGGACTTGTCACCGTGGTCGTGATCGTCCTCGAGCCGGATGAAGGACGGAAGGACGTCGTCCCAGCTCCAGCCGGTACAGCCTTCGGCGGCCCAGCCGTCGAAGTCCTCGCGATGGCCGCGGATCGCGACCTGGCCGTTGATCGCCGATGACCCTCCGAGCACGCGGCCGCGCCAGTACTTGCGCGCCTTCTGCACGGGTGTCCGCTTCGCCACGAGATTCGGCCACTGATACCGGCCGAAGCTGTCATGGACGATCAGCGCGGTCGGGTTCGGCGCCCGCATCGCCGCCGGCGTGTCGGCGCTCCGCATGTCGGATCCCGCCTCCAGCAGCAGCACGCGGCGGCCTGGATCCTCGCTCAAACGCGCGGCCAGAGGGGCGCCAGCCGAGCCGGAACCGACCACGATCACATCGAACTCGACCACCTCAGAACTCGGGCGGCTCGTACATGCCGCCGTGCAGCTTCCACTCCAGCGGGCCGTCGACGTCGACGCCCTCGCTCTTGAGCTGGTCGAGCCAGGTCTCGGCGTCGTCGGTCGGCTTGAAGCCGATCGCCTCCCAGTTCGGATGCTTGATCTTGAGCCGCTTGTTGTTCGACATGCCGAAGACGATCGCGGCACCGATCTCCGGCTGCTTGAGGGCCCGGTCGAACAGCTCGACCGTGTCGCCATGGCTGAGCCAGGTGGAGAGATGACGCTGCTGGCTCGGCCGCTTCTCGAAGCTGCCGATGCGGACGCTGACCGACTCGATGCCGTGCTTGTCGAAGTAGTAGCGCAGCATCGCCTCGGCGAAGACCTTGGTGACGCCGTAGAAGCTGTCGGGGCGGACCGGATCGGTCTCGGTCATGCCGTGCTCGACCGGATACATGCCGTAGGCGTGGTTGGTCGAGGCGAAGACGATCCGCTTAACGCCCGCCTTCCGCGCCGCCTCGAACACGTCGTACATGCCGCGCGCGTTGATCCGGAACATCGTCTCGAAGTCCTTCGGATCGGGCGCGCCGGCGAGATGAATCATCGCGTCGACGCCGTCGACCGCCTTGGCCAGCGCCTTGGTGTCGGCGAGATCGGCGACGATCACCTCCTCGTCGCCACGCGGATCGACGACCGGCTTGCGGTCGAGAAGCCGGAAACCGTCGTGTCGGCCGATCAGGCCGGCCCTGAGGGTCGAGCCGATGCGCCCGGCGGCGCCCGTGATGAGCACGCGCCGCCAACGATGATCGATCATGGGACTCCGTCCGCGAGATGGGGAAGCGAGGGAAGCCTACCTCAGCGCCCGGCAGCGCGCCAAGCCAAGCGTACGGAATGCTGCGCCGTTTCGCCCGGCGGAAGCAGGTGCATGCTCGGCTTGGTCGCGAAGTCGCCGTTGGTGTCCTCGTAGTCGGAATGCCCGCTCCACGCCTCGAGCGAGACATAGGGAGCCGCCGGCTTGGCCCACACGACGAGATGAGGAAATCCCTCCGCCGTCATCACCAGCGCCGAGCCGTCCTTGGCGGCGAAGGTCATCTCGCAGCTCCTCGCGTCCGGAAAGACGAAGGCGCCGTCGGCGAAGAGCTCGGGGCGGAGATCGAGCCGCCGGCCCGTGAGCGGCGACGGGCGAGAGCTCCGACGGACGAGGCCGGTCGCGGTGATCGCCGGGATCGCAGTTGCCTCGTCCGCGTCGAACTCCACGCGATAGTCCTCTCTTGCGCCGCCGGCGAAAGGCCAGTTGAAGGCCGGATGGAAGCCCGCCGCGTAGGGCATCGGCTCCTGCCCACGGTTCTCGACCGCGAAACCGACGTCGAGCGTCGTCGCCGACAGCTCGTAGTCGAGCGTGAGGCGGAATGCGAAGGGATACTCGGCACGCGTCTGCTCGTCATCGACCAGCGTCCAGGTCACCTGATGCGAATCCGACAGCACCCGGGCGAACGGCTTGAAGCGGGTGAAGCCGTGCCGGAACATCCGATACGCCCTGCCGCGCCAGCGATAGGTGTCGTCTTTCAGGTAGCCCACGATCGGGAACAGGATCGGCGCCCAGAACGGCCAATGCGCCGGATCGCCGGGCCACATCAGTTCCGGGCCTCCCTTTGGCCGCCACGAGCGGAGCTCGGCGCCGTCGCCGGCGACGACAGCGCTTGCTCCTTCCGCGCTCAGCGTGACCAGATCGACCATCAGCCTTGTACCGAGTAGCCGCCGTCGACCGGGATCGCCGTCCCGGTCACGAAGTCGGAGGCAGGCCCGCCGAGGAACACGGCGATGCCGGCATGGTCGTCGGGCGTGCCCCAGCGGCCCGCCGGCGTGCGACCGAGCACCCGCTCATGCAGCCCCTTCACCTGCTGGCGCGCGCGCCGGGTCAGGTCGGTGTCGATCCAGCCCGGCAGCACCGCGTTCACCTGGATGTTGTCCTTTGCCCAGGCGCAGGCGAAGGCGCGGGTCATCTGCACCATGCCGCCCTTGCTTGCCGCGTAAGGCGTCGTGAACGAGGCGCCGAAGATCGACATCATCGAGCCGATATTGATGATCTTGCCGCCGCCGACCTTCTTCATCGCCTCATAGACGGCGCGCGAGCAGAGGAAGGCGCTGGTCAGGTTGGTGTCGATCACCTGGTGCCACTCGGCCTCGGTGTACTCCTCCGGCTGCTTTCGGATGTTCATGCCGGCGTTGTTGACCAGGATGTCGACGCGGCCATGCTTCTTCACGGCGTCCTTCACCATCTTCTTGGCCGCGGACTCCTTGGTGACGTCGACGATCTGGGACGAGACGTCGGCGCCGAGCTTCTTCAGCTCCTTCACTGCCGCCTTGTTCTTGTCCTCGTTCCGGCCGACCACGACGATCGCAGCGCCGGCCGCGGCCAGGCCGCGCGCCATGCCGAGGCCGATGCCGCCATTGCCGCCGGTGACGATCGCCACCCGCCCCTTGAGATCGAACAGAGACATCGCTTTCCCTCCCCAATGATGCGGACGAACCGCAATCATAAGCCGACCCGCCACGGGGTGGGACAGGACAAAGCCAGTCATGGGAAGAAAGGTGCGCGGCCATCGGCCCGCCTGACGACCGCGCTTGGGTGGGTGCCGTCGTAGGGAGGGGAAAACCCATGGGGCCCGACGACGATGTAAAGCTTGCTCGGGTCCGCCCGTGGCGTCCTTGATCTGGATCAAATCCGGCCCTTGACCCAGATCAAGGCTCCCTCGCCGCCGTGCAAGCAGAATTGCGCCCAGTGAGAGGGAGTTCGCCATGCAGGCCATCGACATCATGAGCATCAACGCGTGTTCGGCCGGGCCCGACACGCCGATCAACGAGATTGCCCGCAAGCTCTGCGACCGCAATATCAGCGCGATGCCGATCGTCGACCGTGACGGCAAGGTGTTGGGGATCGTCAGCGAGGGCGACCTCCTCCGACGTATCGAGCTCGGCACCGTCAAGAAGCCGCGCTGGACCGACATCTTTTCCGGCGATGCCGCCCTCGCCCGTGACTACGTGAAGTCGCACGGGCGGGCCGCCAAGGACGTGATGACTCATCCGGCGATCGTCGTCGAGGAAGACACCGACATCGCCGAGATCGCGAACCTGCTCGAATCGCATCGGATCAAGCGCGTGCCGGTGGTCCGCGACGGCCGTCTCGTCGGCATCGTCAGCCGGTCGGACATCGTCCGCGGCCTGATCGTCGCCGCGAAGACCTGGAGCCGGTCGCGCCGGGTCGACGAGAAGAAGATCCGCGCCGAGATCCTCGAGGAGATCCATCGCCTGCCCTTCGCCCACGGGACCTTCGTGAACGTCGTGGTCGAAGAGGGCGAAGTTCATCTGTGGGGCAACGTCGAATCCGACGAGCAGCGGGCCGCCATCCGGGTGATCGCCGAGAACACCCGCGGCGTCACCCAGGTCGTCGACAACCTCGCCGACTGGCGCCTGCACGGCTACGCCTAGGATCGCGCCTCCCGACGGTCGCCAGGGCGCGACCGTCGGAATTCGGCTATTAGAGTCTCCATGACCGGCCCGGCGCCCGACCTTCGCCTGATCCACCACCATGTCGGCGGACGGGCCGGCGACACCGGTTTCAACTTCCCCACCATCTTCGAGCCCGCGCTGGTCCGCGTGCTCTACGACGCGGATGCGAGTTCGACCGAGCAGGCGCAGGCGCAATCGGCCTCCTCCGGGCGAACCACGATCACCCGCCCCTACTTCATCGGTCGTCCTGGCGCCAAGCAGGCCTTCCAGATCAACTACGACCCCTACACCTCGTCGATCCGGAAGATCGCGCCGGAATTCTCCGGATCCTATGTCGACGTCAACGGCACCGACTACGTGATGGGCGAGGTAACCCAGCCGCTCCGCACCGTCGAGATCGACGCCCGCGGGCTCGACGAGCTGGTGCGGACCGAGGGCGAGAGGCTGCCCGCCCCGGACCTCCTGTCGCTCGATACCGAGGGCAGCGAGGACGACATCCTCGCCGGGGCCCGCGAGCTTCTGGACGACCGCGTCGTCGCGCTCACGACCGAAATCAAGTTCAACCCCGTCTACGCCGACGGTCCGACCTTCGGCGACATCTTCCGCGTCATGTTCGAGCGGGGCTTCGTGTTCTGCGAGTTTGAGCATGTCGGCCGCCTGACGCCGATGCGCGGCCGCCTCGGCACCCGCGGCCGCGGCCTGATCGCCTTCGGCGACGCGATCTTCCTCAAGCATCCGGCGAACATCCGCGGCGACGATGCCACGCGTGCGCTGAAGCTCAGGAAACTCGCCTTCGTCGCGCTCACCCGCGCGCAGCTCGAGTTCGCGCAGCTCTGCCTCGATCTCCTGCCGGAAGGCCATCCCCTTCCCGCGGACGCGCCGGCCTATCTCCGCCTGGTCGAGCAGTTCAGGCGCATGTGCGCGATGACGCCCGACGTGAAGCCGTGGCGCTTCACCGAGGCCTATACGCCCGAGCGGAGCGAGGCCCGTTTCCGCAGCGGCATTCCCGAGGAGGAGGCGCGACGCATCGCCGAGGAGACACGCCGACGCGCCATCGCCGAAACCGGCAAGATCGAGAGCGCGAAGCTTGATCTGGCCCATGCCGCGGGCGCGTCGATGATGGTGCAGTTGTTCGAGCGTTACGGCCTTGCCGACGTCGCCCGGGTCATCGCCGAGATCCAAAGGCACCAGGTCCAGGGCTACCTCGCCAGCGTCGCCGAGATGTCCGCCGGCTGAGTCCCGGGCCAGGGCTGGTGCCGCAACCCGGACCCCGGCCCGAGTGTTCTCCCTGTATCGCCGGGAGACCGTCCATGCGCGCTGCCGATGTCATGACCACCAACGTCTGCGCCGCGTCACCCGAGGCGCCGATCCACGAGATCGCACGCGAGATGTGGGATCGGCGGATCAGCGCAGTGCCGGTTATCGACGACGAGGACCGCGTGCTTGGCGTGGTCAGCGAGGGCGACCTCGTTCGCCGGGCCGAGCTCGGCACCGACCGGCGCTCGTGGTGGCTCGACCTGTTCTCCAGCGACCGGTCGCTCGCCGGCGACTACGTGAAGACCCACGGCCGCACCGCCAGCGACGTGATGACCAAGCCGGCGATCACGGTGACGGAGACCGCCGACCTCGCCGAGATCGCCCGCCTGCTCGAGACCAAGCGGATCAAGCGGGTGCCGGTGATCCGCGACGGCAAGCTGGTCGGCATCGTCAGTCGCGCCGACATCGTGCGGGCGCTCGTCGCGGTCGGGCCGAAATGGAACCAGCCGGTCTCGAGCGACGAGAAGGTCCGCACCGACATGATGTCGGAGCTGAAGAAGCTTCCATTCGCCATCGCCGCCCACACCAACATCATCGTCGACGACGCCGCGGTCCATGTCTGGGGCCATGTGGATTCGCCCGAGCAGCGTCGCGCGATCCTGCTCGCCGCCGAGGAGAAGGCGGCCGGCCGCAAGGTGGTCGACCACCTGGTCGACTGGCGTATCCCCGGATACGTCTGAGTTTCGCCGCGCCCAGCCCGGCGTTTGACCGGCTCACGGGCGCGTGACAGGCTTTCCTTCACGATATTTCGTTCGGGGAGGAAGTCGCATGCGATCCGTCCGTTCCGTTCTCGCCGCCGCCGTCGTGGCCTTTGGCTTCGCGGTTCCTGCCCAGGCCCAGGATCTCGTGATCTGGTGGACCAAGGGCGTCACCGAAGCCGAAGACAACGCCTTCAAGGCGGTCGTCGCCCTCTGGGAGAAGCAGACCGGCAAGAAGGCCGACGTCAGCTACTACGCCTCCGGCGATACCGAGGCGAAGACCATCCCGGCGCTGAAGGCGGGCCTGCCGCCCGATCTCACCTACGACTTCTCCTATGACCTCGCCTATACGCCGACCTGGGCCTATGACGACCTGATGGCCGACGTCTCCGACGTGATCGAGCCGATCAAGGACCAGATCCAGCCGGGCGTCCTCGACTCCCTCCAGTTCATCAACGGCAAGACCGGCAAGAAGTCCTACTACGCGATGCCGTTCTTCCAGATGTCGCCGCATGTGCACTACTGGAACGACCTGCTGGAGCAGGCCGGCTTCAAGGAGTCGGACATCCCCAATTCCTGGGAGCCGTTCTTCGACTTCTGGTGCTCGAAGGTGCAGCCGGCGCTGCGCGCCAAGGGCAACCGCATCTACGGCCTCGGCCAGGGCTCCTCGACCTCGTCGAACGACCCCTTCTTCAACGTCCACATCTACCTGAACGCCTATGGCGCCGAGATCGTCGCCCCCGACGGCAAGCTCCGCATCGGCGAGCCGGACATCAAGAAGAAGGTCGTCCAGGCGATCGACAGCTACGTCAAGCCGATCAAGGGCCAGTGCTCGCCACCCGACGCCACCAACTGGGGCGGCTCGGACGACAACGTCTCGTTCCTCAACAAGAAGAACCTCGTGGCGATGAACCCGACGCTGTCGATCCCGATGTCGCAGCTCGCCTCGAACCCCGACAACTACTACAAGAACATGCGCACCGTGCCGTGGCCGAACGGCCCGGACGGCAAGCCGACGCCGACGATGATCTCGGTCAAGCAGATCCTGATCTTCAAACAGTCGAAGAACATCGACAACGCCAAGTCCTTCATGAAGACCTTCCTGACGCCCGCCAACATGGGACCGATGATGAAGGCGATGAACGGCCGCTTCATGCCGGTGATGCCGGCGCTGATCAACGACCCGTTCTACTCCGATCCCAAGGACCCGCACCGCTCGGCCGCTTTCAAGCAGTACACCCAGGCGGTCAACAAGCCGTTCCCGCAGACCTACAACCGCAACTACGCGAAGGTCATGGCGGAGCAGCTCTGGGGCAAGATGCTGGGCCGAATCGTGCTCGACGGCTGGACCACCGAGAAGGCGGTCGACGAGCTCGCCGAGCGCATGGCGAAGGTGATGAGCTGATCCAGCAGGCGGCGATCTCGCCTCGCCGCCCGCTCCTTCCCGCCTAGAGATGACCGCACCCGCCGCCGCTCCCCGCGCGCCCTGGCTTTCCTCGGACGCCGCCTGGGGTCTCTTCTTCCTGTTCCCCTACATCGTCGTCTTCGTGCTGTTCGTCGCCTACCCGATCGGCTACGCGGTCTGGCTCGCGACCGACCTCAAGGCCTATCAGCGGCTGTTCGACGATCCGATCTACTGGCGGACCGCCTGGAACACGCTGGTCTTCCTCTTGATCGGCGTGAACCTGAAGATGATCCTGGCGCTGTTCCTGTCGGGCTTCTTCGCGCTGCCCTATCTTTGGGTCCGCATCCTTGGCGCGATCTTCCTCTTGCCCTGGGCGGTGCCGCACATCCCCTCGATCATCTCGATCCGCTGGATGCTCAATTCCGAGTGGGGGATGGTGAACACGCTGCTGTTCGACCTGTTTCGCATCGATGGGCCGAACTGGCTGACCAATCCGTCCTACGGCCTCTCGGCGATCATCGCCGTCCATATCTGGAAGTACCTGCCCTTCTGGACGATGATCCTGGTCGCCGGCCGCATGGCGATCCCGAAGGACCTCTACGACGCGGCCGCGGTCGACGGCGCCACCAAGTGGCAGCGCTTCCGCCACGTCACCTTCCCGCAGCTGAAGGCGCTGTTCCTGACATCGACGATGCTGACCACGATCTGGTCCCTGGGCGACTTCAACAGCGTCTACCTGCTCACCGGCGGCGGGCCCGCCGACCGCACCAACACGCTGGCGACGATGGGCATCCGCTACGCCTTCCGCCAGGCCGACTTCGAGGCCGGCATCGTCACCATGGTCTCGGCGATCCCGATCCTGATCCCGCTGGTGATCCTGCTGACGCGGCGCCTGTCGAAGGCCGGGGGACGCCAGGCATGAGCCGCCGCGCCTTCGAATACCTGGGCCTCGGGTTGCTCGGCATCGTCGTCTTCCTTTGGACGATGGCGCCGCTCTACAACATGATGATCATGTCGATCACGCCGGTGAACGCGATCTTCGCCGGCAAGCTCTGGCCCGAGAACCCGACGCTCGGCAACTACGCCACCGTCTTCAGGCAGGACAACCACTACCTCAAATTCTTCTGGGTCCAGCTCGGCAACAGCGTCTTCATCGCCGCCGCCAGCATGGTGATCGTGCTCGCGATCGCGACCCTGGCGAGCTTCGCGGTCGGCCGGCTCAAGCTCCGCTACGGCCCGCTGGTCAACAACCTGGCGCTGACGACATACCTGATCCCGGCGGCGTTCCTGGCGATCCCGTTCTACCAGGTGATGGGCGCCTACAAGCTGCTCGACACCCAGTGGGGTCTGATCTTCGCCGTCGTCACCTTCACCACGCCCTACGCGATCTGGGTGTTGCGGAACTATGCCGACAGCGTGCCGTTCGAGCTCGACGAGGCGGCGATGGTCGACGGCGCCAGCCGCTGGCAGATCTTCCGGCTGGTCTATGTGCCCTTGATCCGTCCGGCGATGATCGCGGTCGGCACCTTCGCCCTCCTGCACGCCTGGAACGAGTATCTCTACGCCTTCCTGATCCTCTCCCACGAGACCCGCGTCACGCTGACGGTGACCTTGGGCCTCTTCCGCTCGGACGACTCCGCCCCCTGGCCGCTGCTGATGGCGGTCGGCATCATCTATTCGGTCCCGCCGACGGTCCTCTACTTCTCGGTCCGCAAATACATGGTGACCGGACTGACGTCCGGCGGCGTGAAGGACTGATGAGCCTCTACGCGCCGCCCAAGGACCTGCCCTCCCGCGTCTTCGTCAACGTCGTCGAGACGCTGGGGCTCAAGGCGAGCGGCGACAAGCCGCATTCCTTCCTCGAGGGCCCCTCCTTCGACCGCGACGGCAATCTCTACGTCGTCAATTCCTACGCCGGGCAGATCCTCCGCATCCGCCCGGACAAGCGGATCGACATCGCCGCGCAATACGACGGCATCCCGAACGGCCTCAAGATCCACAAGTCGGGCGAGATCTTCGTCGCCGACCGCCGGAACGGGATCATGCGGATGGACCCGGTATCGGGGAAGGTCGAGGCGTTCATCGGCCGCGACCGGCTGATGCCCGGCTACAAAGGCGTCAACGACCTGTTCTTCCGCTCGAACGGCGACCTCTACTTCACCGACCAGGGCTCGACCGATCTCCGCGATCCCACAGGGCGCGTGTTCCGCTATTCGGCCTCGGGCAAGCTCGACCTGCTGCTGAACAACGTGCCGAGCCCGAACGGCATCGTCATGAACCCGGCGGAGACGCATCTCTTTATCGCCGTCACCTTCGGCCCGCAGGTCTGGCGCTGCGGCATCCTCGCCGACGGCAGCGTCGACCGCCTCGGTGCTTTCCAGACCTTTTCCGGCGGCTATTCGGGGCCCGACGGCCTCGCGATCGACGAGACTGGCGGCCTCGCCGTCGCGGTCAATCGCTTAGGCTCGGTGTTCCTGTTCGACAAGCAGGGCGAGCCGACGTTCCGCATCCGGAGCGCCGCCGGCCTGATGACCACCAACCTCGCCTACAGCCCGGACCGAAAGCAGATCTACATCACCGAGTCCGAGACCGGCTCGATCCTGGTCGCCGACGCGCCGGTGCCAGGCCAGAGAATGTATGCGACTATGACGCCCTGATCATCCGGGAGGGCATCATGCATTGGCTGGTCGGCTTGGTTTTGGAGCTCATCCGAGAAATCGGCGAGCTCATTTAGGGCTCAGTTCCTGTAGTCCGGATCCGTCGTCTCGAGCGTCGACAGCAGCGACGGCCACGCCATGGTGCCGTGCTTGAGCGTCGCCTCCCGGAAGAACTCGCTGAAGAACCCACAGGTGGCGTCGCTCATGCGACGCACCTTGGCCCCGCCCGCCTGGGCGGCGATCTGCGCGGCGCAGGCGCGCTCCAGCGTGTGCATGACATAGAAGGCCTCGCCGACCGTGCGGCCGGTGGTGAGCAGCCCGTGGTTGCGCATGATCAGCGCGCGGTGCCGGCCGAGGTCGTTCGCCAGGATGTCTCGGCCCTCGACGCCGGCTTCCATGTGCTCGATGTCGTGATATCCCAAGTTGTCGTAGAAGAAGGCCGAGTGCTGGCTCGCCATCAGGAGGCCCTCCTCCTGCATCGACACGCCCATGCCGGCGATCGTGTGCGAATGGAAGACGCAGATCGCTTCTTCGTTCTTCATGTGGATCGCCGAGTGGATCACGAAGCCCGCCGGGTTCACCGGATAGGGGCTCTCCTGGATCTTGCGGCCGTCCTGGTCGATCTTGACCAGGCTGGAGGCCGTCACCTGCTGGAACAGCACGCCATGCGGGTTGATCAGGAAGTGATGCTGCCCCGCCGGCGCCTTCACCCTGGCCGAGATGTGCGTGCCGGTCAGATCCACCCAGCCATAGCGCGCCGCGAGCCGATAGCAGGCGGCGAGATCGACCCGCATCTGCCAGTCCTCGGCCGAGACCTGGGACTTCATCGACGGTAGATGAGCGAGAAGGGTGTCGGGCATCGGTGGCTCCTGAAAGTCGGTCGCTGGCCGATGATAGGACGCTTTTCCCCAGCGGAAAACACGCGTGATCCTCGACATCGCGAAACAAATCCACCACGCTCGCGCACCAGATGAGCGTCTCGACCGCCTCCACCATTTCGTCCGCATCCGCCTCCCCTCGCGTGCCCGCGCTCGTCTGGGTTCTCGGCTGGGTCTCGCTGCTGACCGACATCTCCTCCGAGATGATCCTTGCCGTTCTGCCGGTCTATCTCGGCACCGTGATGGGCGTGTCGATGGCGACGATCGGGCTGATCGAGGGGATCGCCGAAGGCATCGCCGCGGCCATGCGCGTGGTATCCGGCGCGATCGGCGACAAGCTCGGGCGCTACAAGGGCATCGTCGTCTTCGGCTACGGTCTCTCGGCGATCAGCAAGATCGTCTTCCCGTTTGCCGGCACGCCGATCCCGGTCTTCGCCGCGCGCATCGTCGACCGCGTCGGCAAGGGGCTGCGCACCGCGCCCCGCGACGCAATGATCGCGCGCGCGACCGACCCTTCGATCCATGGCCGCGCCTTCGGTCTTCGCCAGACCCTCGACACGCTGGGCGCGGTGATCGGGCCGCTGCTGGCGATCGCGATCCTTTGGGCGAGCCAGGACAACTTCCAGCTCCTGTTCTGGATCGCCTTCGTGCCCGGCGTGCTCGCGGTGATCGTGCTGGCGCGCGCGGCCGAGGAGCCGCTCGGCGGATCCCCGCCGCTCGAGCGCCTGCCGCTCAACCGCGCCGACCTCGCGAACCTGGGCTTCGCCTTCTGGTGGATCGCGGTCGGCGCGGCCCTGCTGACCTTCGGGCGCGGCGCCAAGGCGTTCCTCGTGCTCCGCACCGAAAGCCTGGGCGTGCCGCTCTGGCTGGTGCCGATCGCCTTCGTGCTGATGAACACCGTCTATGCGCTGTCGGCCTACCCGGTCGGCCGGATCTCCGACCGCGTCGACCGCCGTACGCTGCTCGCGCTCGGCATCGGCGTGCTGATCCTCTGCGACGCGCTGCTGGCGGTCGCGACCGGCCCCTGGGTCGGGCTTCTCGGCGTGCTGCTCTGGGGGCTGCATTTCGGCATGACCCAGGGCGTGCTGGCGACGCTGATCGTGGATTCGGTGCCCGAGACCTTGCGGGGCACGGCTTTCGGCGCCTTCAGCCTGCTTTCGGGCTTCGCCCTGGTTGCTTCCGGCGCGCTTGGCGGCCTGGTCTGGGACATCTGGGGGCCGGCGACGCTGTTCTGGCTCGCGACCGCGGCGGCGACCCTGTCGCTGGCAACCGCCTGGAAACCCAAAACAGGCACCGATCCGCGCTAGACTGGCCGCATGGCCACACGCGTCATCCTGTTCGTCTTCGACGGTCTCCGGCCGGACATGGTCACGCCGGAGCTAGCCCCCAACCTCGTCCGCTTCGCCGACGGCGGCAGCCGCTTCCCGATGAGCCGGGCGGTGTTCCCGACCGAGACGCGCGTCAACGTCGCCTCGCTGGTGACCGGTTGCCACCCGGCCCGCCACGGCATCGTCGCCAACGTCTTCCATGCGACGGATGCGATCCCCGGCCGGCCGCTCAGCACCGGCAAGGCCGAGGACCTGGACGCGCTCGCCGCCGCCTCCGGCGGGCGCATGCTTGGCGTGCCGTCGCTGGGCGAGATCCTGGCCAAGGCCGGGAAGTCGTACGCCGTCGTCTCGACCGGCACGCCCGGTAACGCGATCCTGCTGAACCACGAGGCCGGGACCTTGGGGCAGATCCGCTGGTCCACTCATGGCCGTCACCTCTCGTCGCCGGGCGCCCGGCCGCTGTTCGAGCGCTTCGGCGAGCCGCCGGAGGCCGGGCTTCCCAACACGCCGCGCATCGACCATGCGATGACGATCTTCATCGAGCACGTGCTCGGCGAGCTCGCCCCCGAAGTTGCGCTCTTCTGGTCGTCCGACCCGGACTCCACGTACCACTATCGCGGCATCGGCTCGCCCGAGGCCAAGGCCTCGATCCAGGGTGCCGACGCCGCCTTCGGCAGGATGCTCGAGAAGCTCGATCCGGAAACCCAGGTCATCGTCGTCTCCGACCACGGCCACATCACCGGCCGCGAGAAGCTGTCAACCATCGACCTGATGCGCACCGGCGGATTCCGCGCCGGTACCGCGCTCGACACCGGCACCGACATCGCCCTCGCGCTGAGCGGCCCCATCGGCGTCACCTTCCGCGACAGGGCCGAAGCCGCCCGCCTTGGCGCCTGGCTCGCCGAGCAGCCCTGGTGCGGCCTGATGTTCTCGAACGCCAGGAACGAGATCGAAGGCGAGATCCAGGGATCCTTCGCGATGCCGCTGGCGAACGTCGCGCATGCGCGGGCGCCGCACCTGTTCTTCACGCTGGCCGATGACGACGAGCTCGACGCCAACGGCCTTCCCGGCACCTGCGTCATGGATGCCAACCTGCCGCTTCACGGCGGGACCCACGGGGGCCTGCATCCGCGCGAGCTCAACAACGTGCTGATCTGCGGCGGCGATGCCTTCCGCGAGCGCTACGGCTCGCCCTTCGCCGCCGGCATCGTCGACGTGGTGCCGACCGTGCTGCATCTGATGGGCCTTCCGGCCGCCGGATTCGACGGCCGTGTGCTGATCGAGGCGATGTCCCGGGGCGCCTCGCCGGGCGAACCCCGGCGCCTGATCCACGAGGTCGAGGCCGGCGGCAAGATCCGCCGGCTTGACCGGCAGCGCACCGGCAGCACCTACTATCTGGATGGCGGCTTTGGCGCATGACCTGCCCTGGGTTCCGGAGATCTCCTCGCACCGCGGCGGCGCGCTGATCTGGCCCGAGAACTCGCCGACCGCCTTCCGCCGCTCCGCCAGGCTTCCGGTCGCCTCGATCGAGACCGACGTGCACCTCTCCCGCGACGGCCGCATCGTCGTCCACCACGACGCGACGCTGCAGCGGACCACCACCGGACGCGGTCCCGTCCGCGCGCATTCCTTCAAGGCGCTCCGCCGCCGCACGCTGAGGCGCACGCGCGCCGAACGCATCCCGACCCTGCGCGAGGTCATCGCGCTGATCCGCCGGAGCCGCCGCGACCTCCGCCTCGAGATCAAGACCGACGGCCGGAAGCGCCGCTATCCGGAGATCGAGCGCAAGGTCGCGGCCGAGCTCCGGCGCGCGCGCTTCCTGAAGCGCACCGTCGTGACCTCGTTCGACTGGACCCAGCTCCGCCTGTTCCGTCGCCACGCGCGCCCGAAGGGCTTCGTGGCCCTGGTGCGCGACACGTGGTTCAAGGACGTCGGCCTAAAAGGTCTTGTCGACGCGCTGTCCCACACGCCGTTTGCCGAAGCCTCAATCCCCTCGGCCTTCGTCACCCACGAGATGGTCAAGGAGGCGCATGCGCAGGGTCTCAAGCTCGGCGCCTATCGTGTGCGAAACGAAGCGGATCATCTCCGTGTGCTCAATGCCCAGGTGACGACTTTCACCACCGACCGCCCGGACATCGCGATCCGCCGGCGGCGGGAGATGTACGGAAGCTAGCGCAGCGTCGGGTCGAGCCTGTCGCGGAGCCAGTCGCCGACCAGGCTGATCGAAAGCGTGGTAAGGAAGATCACCGCGCCCGGCAGCACCGAGATCCACCACGCGGTCAGGAGAAAGCGCCGGCCGGATCCCAGCATCAATCCCAGGCTCGTCATCGGCGGCTGCACGCCCATGCCGAGGAAGCTCAACGAGGCTTCGAGCAGGATCGTCTCCGGAAAGTTCAGGCTGAACTGCACCATCAGCGCGGCGGCGATGTTGGGCAGGATGTGGCGCCAGTAGACATAGACCGGCGGCGCGCCGAGGCCGCGGATCGCGACCGCATAGCCGTGCCCGTTGGCCGAGAGCACGAGCCCGCGGACCAGGCGCGCGTAGTTGTCCCAGCCCTGCAGCCCGATCAGGATCACGACGAGCCCGAAGCTGGTGCCGAGGAAGGCCAGCGTCGCCAGCGCCACGACCACGAACGGGATCGAGGACTGCCAGTCGACCAGCATCATGATCGTGTCCTCGACCATGCCGCGGAAATGGGCGGCGACGAAGCCCAGCAGCGTGCCGAGGATGGCGCCGATCAGCGATCCGGCGATCGCCACCAGCATCGAGGTGCGGATCGCGTAGATCAGCCGGCTGTAGATGTCGCGGCCGAGCTCGTCGGTGCCGAGCCAGAACTGCGCCGGCCCGCCCATTATCGCCGGTCGACGAAGACGGTTCGTCAGGTCCTGGGCGGTGATGTCGTGGGTAGCGATCAGGTCGGCGAACAGGAAGATGAAGAACATCAAGCTCAAGAACGCCAGCGACAGCCCGACGCCGAAGGGCACGCGGCGAAGCCCGCGAAAGAGCTTAGAGGTCCGGGTCGGCGTGACGGCGACGGTCATGCCTCCCTCCTCTCGCCGGCAACGCGGATGCGCGGATCGATCCAGCCATAGGCGAGGTCGACCGCCAGGTTGGCGCAGATCATCGCGAAGGCGGTCATCAGCACCAGCGCCTGCACGACCGCGAGGTCGCGGGCGGCCACCGCCGAGATCATCAGCCGGCCGACGCCCGGCCAGGCGAAGACCGTCTCGACGATGATGGCACCGGCGACGAGGTGGCCGAGCCGGAATCCCAGATGCGTCACCACCGGGATCGCCGCGTTGGGAAAAGCATGGCGATAGAGCCGGCGCTGCCTGGGTACGCCCTTGGCCTTCGCGGTCCGCATGAAGTTGCGGTTCAGCACCTCCAGCATCGCCGAGCGCGTGAAGCGCGCGATGCCGCCGGCATGGGCCGTGCCCAGGGTCATCGCCGGCATGATCAGGTGCCACACCGTCTCGCTGCCCGAGCTCGGCAGCCAGCGCAGGTGCAGCGAGAACAGCAGGATCAGCAGCACGCCGAGGAAGAAGTTCGGCAGAGAGTATCCTAAGACCGCGAAGGTCATCGCGAAGCGGTCTATCGCGGTGCCCCGCTTCAGGGCGGCGAAGATGCCGAGCGGGATGCCGATGCCGAGCGAGATCGCGAGCGCGACGAAGCCCAGATAGAGCGTGATCGGCAGCCGCTCGATCACCACGTCGAGTGCCGCGCGGTTGTCCTTGAACGAGCGGCCGAGATCGCCGGTCGCGAGTGCCGCGGTATAGCGGACGAACTGCTCGGGCAGCGAACGGTCGAGGCCGAGTGCTGCCCGGTAGCGCTCGATCATCTCCGGCGGGGCGTCATCGCCGGCCATCACCTGCGCCGGGTCTCCGGCGACCCTGAGGATCACGAAGATGAACCCAACGACCAGCAGCATGGTCAGGACGGCACGGCCGAAGCGCGTGGCAACGAAGCGGAGGTTCACCTCACGCCGTCTCCGCGCGAACCGCGACCGCCTGCGCCGGATCGTTGACGATGACGCCGTCGGCGCCGTCCTCGTAAAGACGCCTCAACCCTGCCGCACTGATGTTGCCGGTGCTGCCGCCGCCGCGCCCGCCGACGGTGATCCACACGCGATGATCGCCCTGCCTGGCAGCTTCGATGCCGGCCCGCGTGGCCTCAGCCTCCCACAGCCGGCCGATGCCGCCGCCGGCGGCGTAGAACGCCGGAAGCTCGGACGGGTGGCGGAGCAGCCCGAGCACCGTCGCTTCGGGACAGAGCTGCTTGACCACCGGCACGAGGGGCAGCGCGCGGATGCCGGCATAGATCGCTTCCCCCATCGCCAGGCCGTTCACGACCTTGAAGATCGCCGCGAGCTCGGCCTCGGTCGTCAGCTTGAGGTCGAGCATGACCTTGCAGCGGCCGCGCACCGCGGCCAGCGCGGTGACGAGGACCAGCACGCCTTCCCGCTCGAGCTCCGCCGCATCCAGGTCGGCGATCAGGGCATCGCGGTTCCGGAGCCGCTTCAGGTCCGCGTCGTGGCTGCAGACAGGCACGCCGTCGCGCGAGAGCCTGACATCGGTCTCGATCGCGTCGGCGCCGGCCGCCACCGCCGCCTCGAAGGCCGCCAGCGAGTTCTCCGGATATCCGGTGGAGTAGCCGCGATGGGCGATGACGAGAGCGGCCATGGTCAACTCAGCGTGAAGGTTTCGTGCGCGGCGGACTGGATGCAGCCGCCGGAGACACAGCGCGCCGTGCGCGTGGCGATGTAAACGTGGTGCAGTTCCGTATTGTACTCGAAGGTGTTGAAGGGGCCACCGACGATGTGGATACGGCCGTAATCGGCGACGCAGCCGACATGGTCGCGGGCGCCCGGCAGCGCCTTCCGCGCCTCCCATTTGTCGGCCTTGGCATCGTAGACCTCGTGCCAGCCGTCACTGGCGCGCTCGGCGGTCGGCGCCGAGGTGCTGCCGATGACGAAGCTCGGTCGATCCATCAGATCTCTCCCTCGGCAACACGATGGCAGGCGACGACGTGTCCCTCGCCATCGGGCAGAAGCTTCGGCGCCTCGTGCCGGCAGCGCTCGACGGCGAAGGCGCAGCGCGGGTGGAAACGGCAGCCGGCCGGTGGATTGGTCGGGCTCGGCGGCTCGCCTTTCGGCAGGCTGCGCCGCCCGCGCCTGGCGGGGTCGGGCACCGGCACCGCCGAGATCAGGGCGCGCGTATAGGGATGGCGGGGCCGTTCGAACAGCTCGTCGCGCTCGGCAATCTCGACCACGGCGCCGAGATACATGACGGCTATCCGCCGGCAGATGTGCCGGACGACGGCGAGATTGTGCGAGATGAACAGGTACGCGCAACCATAGCGCTGCTGCAGCTCGGCCAGCAGGTTCACCACCTGCGCCTGGACCGAGACGTCGAGAGCCGAGACCGGCTCGTCGCAGACCACGAGGCGCGGCTCCAGCAACAGGGCACGGGCGATCACCACGCGCTGCTGCTGCCCGCCCGAGAGTTCGTGCGGATAACGGTCGGCGAGGCGCGCAGAGAGTCCGACGGCGCCCATCATCCCGAGCGCCCGCGCCTTGCGCTCGGCTTCTGTGCCGATGCCGTGGACCGCCAGGCCCTCGGCGATCTGGTCGCCGATCGGCATGCGCGGATCGAGCGCGTTCAGCGGATCCTGGTAGATCATCTGCACGTGGCGACGCAGCTTCCGCATCTCGCCGGTCGACAGCGACGCGAGGTCGGTTCCGTCGACGCGCACCTGCCCGCCGGTCGGCGCCAGCATGCCGAGCACGAGGCGGCCGACCGTGGTCTTGCCGCAGCCGGACTCGCCGACCAGGCCGAAGCTCTCGCCCTCCTCGACCGCGAAGCTGACGCCGTCGACCGCCCGCACCTGCTGCGAGGGTGCAAGGAAGCGCTTGATGCGGAAATGCCGGACGACGTCGGTGAGTTCGACAACGGCGTTCATGCCGGCACCGGGTTGTGGCAGGCGATGCGATGCGATGCCGCCTCCGGTGCCAGGACCGGAACGATCTCGGCACAGCTCGCCAGCACACGCGGGCAGCGAGGACGGAAGGTACAGCCGGACGGCAGGTCGCCCAGCCACGGCACCGTGCCGTCGATCGGCGCCAGCCTCTTGACTCGCTGATCGACCCTGGGCAGCGACGCCAGCAGGCCCGACGTGTACGGATGTCGGTGCCGCCCGAACAGGTCGGCCGACGTCGCGGTCTCGATCATGCGGCCGGCATACATGACGGCGACCCTGTCGGCCATCTCGGCGACGACCCCGAGGTCGTGGGTCACCAGCAGCAGCGCCAGCCCTTCCTCGCGCTGGATCTCCACCAGCAGGTCGATGATCTGCGCCTGGATGATCACGTCGAGTGCGGTCGTCGGCTCGTCGGCGACCAGAAGGCGCGGCTTGCAGGCGAGCGCCATCGCGATCATCGCCCGCTGGTTCATGCCGCCGGAGAGCTGGTGCGGATACTCGCGAAGGCGCCGCTTGGGATCGGTGATGCCGACACGGTCGAGGAGCCGCACGGCTTCGGCATCCGCCGCAGCACCCGCAAGGCCACGATGGAGACGAAGGGCCTCACCGATCTGCCATCCGAGCGAATGCACCGGGTTGAGCGAGGTCAACGGATCCTGGAAGATCATCGCCGCGGTGCCGCCTCGGACCTTGTCGAGATCGGCCTCCGGCATGGCGACGAGATCGCGTCCGTCGAGCAGCACGCGCCCGCCGAGGATGCGGCCGTTCGGCGGCAGCAGCCCGAGCGCGGCAAGACAGATAGCGCTCTTGCCGCAGCCGGACTCGCCGACGAGACCCAAGGTCTCGCCGGCATCCAGCGCGAAGGAGACGCGGTCGACCGCGACGAGCGTGCCCGCCTCGGTGGCGAAGCCGACGGTGAGTTCGTCGACTTCGAGCAAGGGGGGCACGTTCGCGGCTATTTCTTGATGCTCTTCAGCACGTCGGCGCGAAGGTCGATGTAGAACATCGGGTAGGGAGTCCACTCGACGCCCTTCTTCATCGCGTAGGATTCGAGCGCGTTGTAGAGCATGGTCATCGGCATCTCGTCCTCGAAGACGTCAAGCAGCTTCGGGAAGGCCTTGGCCCGCGCCTCGACCGTAGCGCCGGTCAGAAGCTCGTCGGCGAGCCGGTCGAACTCCGGTGTCGTCCGCCAGTGCTTCCAGGTCGTCGCCGTCGAGCTTTCCTTGCCCCACAGCACCAGCACGGCACCGGTCGGATCGGGCAGGCGGAAGGTCTGGCTCCACGCATAGGTCTGAAGGCCGGCGGCGCGCACCTGGGCGAAGTTCTCGACCGCCACCAGCTTGGCGTTGATGCCGGCTTCCTTCCACTGCTGCTGGACGATCTGCATCGCCTCCGTGCCGAGCGCGTAGTAGTTCGGGATGAAGCGGATCGTGATCTCCTCGCCCTTGTACCCGGCCTCCGCGAGAAGCTGCTTCGCCTTGGCGCGATCGAAGACGTAGCCCTTGCGGTTCTTGTCGTAGAGAGGACCGAACTCAGGCAGCTGGTGGCCGTTCGGCGTGAACGCCTTGCCGTGCCAGAGGGAGTCGATCATCGGCTTGCGGTCGATCGCGTAGCTCAGCGCCTGGCGGATGCGCTTGTCCTTGAGCACGGGGTCGAAGACGTTGAAAACCACGACATGCGTGTTGTTGAGCGGCACGCTCTTGACCGCGATGTCCTTGTAGCCCGCAAGCACGTCGAACTGGTCGGGATCGACGTTGACGATCATGTCGACCTCGCCCGAGACGAGAGCCGCGATGCGGGTCGAGAGCTCGGGAATCTCGCGGAAGAACACGCGGCCGGCGACCGGCTTGCCGCCGAAATACTCGTCGTTGGCGGTGAGCTCGATGTGCCGCCCCTCGCGCCACTCCTTGAACTTGTAGGGGCCGGTGCCGATCGGGTTGCGGAGATAGTGGTCGAGCCCGGCCTTGAGCTGCGCCTTGCGGTCGCCGTTGGGCGCCGCCGCCTTGCCTGCGTCCTCCCAGGCCTTCTTGCTGACGATGAAGGCGCCGTATGTGGCAAGCCGCTGCTCGAAGACCAGGTCCGGCCCCTTGGTGGTGAAGCGGACCGTGTAGGGATCGAGCGCCTCGACCTTCTCCAGATGGCCGAAATACTGCCGGCCGTTGAGCAGCGAGTCCTTGTCCAGCATGCGCTCGCCGGAGAAGGTGAAGAGCACGTCGTCGGCGGTGAAGTCAGCGCCGTTCGCGAACTTGACGCCCTTGCGCAGCTTGAGGGTCACCTGGTTCGGCGCATTCCGCTCCCAGGACTCCGCAAGCGACGGCAGCAGGCGTGCACCGCCGCCTTTCAGCGGATTCAGGAAGTCGCGGCGAAGCAGGGTGTCGAAGATCGAATAGACGATGCGCACGGTCACGTTACCGTCATGCGCCAAGGGCTCCATGCCCGGCGGAAGCTGGTTCACCGCGATTGTCAGGTCGGGGCGCGGTTGCGCGGAGGCCGGATGGGCCCACAGGGCGGCGACGGCGAGGACGGCGAGAACTGCCAGACGGCATCGGCGCACGATCGATCTCCTTCAGCGAAAAGCCTGATGTCGCTATAGAACCGCCCGATTACAGGACTGTGGCGGCCCCGCGATCTCTTTGGAAAGAGACTAGAATGGGTCGAAGGACCGTCACAAGGCTGTCCCAGACGTATCCACAGCCCCGCCCCGTAATTTGTCCTGCCTGCCGCAGTCCGAAGCTTCACATGGCCGGAAACTGCAGGTACTGTTTCACATAGGAAAGAAGTTTCCGGGGGAGGTTCGGGTGCATCTCAGGTCCGTATTGTTAGCGCTACCCTTGGCGGTCGCGCTGGCAACGAATTCGCAGGCGCAGTCGGTTCTGAAGATCGTGCCGCAGGCGGACTTGAAGAACCTCGATCCGGTGTGGACGACGGCGACGGAGACCTCGTCGCACGGCTACATGATCTACGACGTGCTGTTCGCGCTCGACAAGTCGCTGCTGCCGAAGCCGCAGATGGTCGAGTCCTGGTCGAAATCGGCCGACGGCATGACCTGGAAGTTCAAGCTCCGCACCGGCCTCGTCTTCCACGACGGCTCGGCCGTGGAAGCCAAGGATGCTGTCCAGTCGCTCAAGCGCTGGGCGGTGCGCATGGTCTCGGGCATGACGCTGATGCAGCACGTCTCGGACGTGGTGGTGACCAGCCCGCTCGAGTTCGAGATCAAGCTCAAGAGCACCTTCGCCCCGGTCCTCGAACAACTTTCCAATCCGGCCGTGCCGCTCTTCGTCATGCGCGAGGAGGAAGCCAAGGTCGACCCGTTCAAGCAGGTCGAGAAGTACATCGGCTCCGGCCCCTTCACCTTCGACAAGGCCGACTGGGTTCCAGGCAGCAAGGTCGTCTACAAGAAAAGCGCCTCCTACAAGCCCCGTGCCGAGGCGCCGGACGGCCTCGCCGGCGGCAAGATCGCCAAGGTCGACCGGGTCGAGTGGACCTGGATTCCCGATCCGAACATCGCCGCGTCCGCGCTGATCGCGGGCGAGGTCGACGCGGTCGCGGTGCCGGCGAACGACCTGGTGCCGAAGCTGAAGGCGGCGAAGAACGTCACCGTGAAGACGCTGGACCAGCTGGGTGCGCACGCGATCGTGCGGGTCAACCACCTGATCCCGCCGTTCAACAACCCGAAGATCCGCGAGGCGATGCTCTGGAACATCGACCAGAAGGACTACCTGTCCGCGATGGTCGGCAACCCCGAGATCGAGAAGCAGTGCTGGGCGATCTTCGTCTGCGGCACGCCGCTGGAATCCTCGGCCGGCCTCGGCGCCTGGTCGAAAGGCCCCGATATTGCCAAGGCGAAGGCCCTGCTGGCCGAAGCCGGCTACAAGGGCGAGCGGGTCGTGCTGATGGACCCGACCGACCAGCCGCTGATCCACGCAGCGACCCTGGTGACCGCCCAGAACCTGAAGGCGATCGGCATGAACGTCGAGCTCCAGGCGACCGACTGGTCGACGCTCGCCGCGCGCCGGCCGATCAAGGATCACCCGGACCAGAACCGCGGCGGCTGGCACATCTTCCACACCACCGGCCCGGGCCTGGCGCAGGCCAATCCGCTCGGCAATTCGGTGGTGCCTACGCCCTGCGACGGCAAGAACTACGCCGGCTGGCCCTGCGACGACGCGCTCGAGCAGGCTCGCCTCTCCTTCATCGCCGCCGACACGCCGGAGAAGCAG
>JAEULB010000041.1 GCA_016792585.1 Rhodospirillaceae bacterium | reverse complement strand
GTCGAACTCGGCATTCGACCAGTTGGCCTCGTTCCAGGCGGCGCCCGTGCGGTAGGCCAGCGCCAGCACCATGGTGCCGAGCGGGCGGTGCGCCCAGGTGGTGAAGCCGAACGGGACCTTGGTCCAGTTCTCCCAGTACTGCGCCGACGGCATCACGTTGATCTTCGTGCGGATGCCGGCTTCCTTCCACTGCTCGACCATGGTCTGGACGGCGAGCAGCTCCCAGTCCGGCTGCGGTCGGGCGTCGATGGTGACGTCGACACCGTTCGGGTAGCCGGCCTCGGCCAGCAGGGCCTTCGCCTTGGCGATGTCCTGCTTCATGTAGCCGATGTTGGCGTACTCCGGATGCACCGGGGCGACGTGGTGATGCTCGCCCGGCTTGCCGAGGCCGCGAAGCGCGGCCTTGAGAACCGCCTCGTTGTCGGTCGCCCAGCGCAGCGCCTGGCGGACCCGCTTGTCGTCGAACGGCTTGATCGGGTGCGTGCGGGCGACCGCGGTGTAGCCGGTGTCGACCGAGTTGACCTGCACGTGCGGCAGGCGCTCGACCGTCGGGAGCGTCGAGATCGCGCCCTGGTAGATCATGTCGACCTGCTTGGAGGCCAGCGCCGAGACCTGGGCCGCCGCATCGTCGCCGAGATCGATGATCTCATAGCGGTCGATGTAGGGACCCTTGCCGTCCCAATACGGGCGACGGTTGAGGTACACCGAGCGCTTGCCGACCTCGTGCTCGACCAGCTCGAAGGCGCCGGTACCGTCGCTGCCGACGCCGAACTTGCCGCCTTCCTCGGGCGAGCACATCAGGAAGGGGTAGTGGAAGAGCGACTCCGGGATCGACAGGTTGCCCGTCTGGCCGTTCAGCTTGATCGTGAAGTCGTCGACCTTCTGGATGGCGTTCGCATCCCAGAGCTTGACCGACTTGCGCGGATTGCCCTTGGCGTCCTTCTTGCCGTCGTCGAACTCGGTCAGCATGAAGCCCTTGAGCAGGCCGACCGTCGAGGAGCCGGTCGCGTCGTCGAGCGAACGCTTGATGTTCCAGATCGCGTCGTCGGCGGTGAACTTGCGACCCTTCCGCCAGGTCACGTCCTTGCGGAGCGACAGCGTCCAGGTCTTGAGGTCGGCGGTGGCCTCCCACTTCTCGACCAGTGACGGCCGGGTCACGTTGTCGACGCCGGTGACGGCCAGGTAGTCGAGGGTCTGGCGGGCGGAGTTCGCCGACTCGATCCAGGAATAGGTGTGCGGGCTCGAGATGTCCTGCACGCGCATGCCGATGCGGACGATGCCGCCCTTCTTCGGTGCGCCCTGGGCCATCGCCGGGGCAGTCAGGCCGACCAGGCTGTAGGCGGCCGGCGCGGCGACGCCGAGCAGGGTGGCGATGCGGAGGAACTCGCGGCGCTCGAGCTTGCCGTCGGCGAACTCGCGGCCGGCCTTCTCGATGACGGGATGAAGCTTGTCGGTCATGTTCGTCTCCCTGTTTTCCTGCGCGGTCCGGCCCTTGGCGGCGGTTCTGGCGCAATGGCGATCGCTATCGAACAAGTCGTTCATCGAGGCTAGTCCACCCCGCCCAACAGGCGCAAGCCCGCCAGGGCCGCTGGCTGGTCGCCGAGCGACCATCGATGTCGCGATTGGCCGATTGACATTGCCCGCGCCCGCCCCTCGACTGTCGCGGCACTATCAGACCGACGAAATATGATCCCGACCATCGACATCGCACCCCTGCTGGGCGGCCCTTCGCGGCTCCGGGACGAGACCGACCGCCGCATCATGGAGGCTGCAGGCAGTGTCGGCTTCCTGACCGTCTCAGGCCTTCCCGCCGACATGCCGCATGGACCGGAGGTCCGCTCGCGGCTGCTCCGGGTCTTCACGTTGTCCGAGGAGGCGAAGCGCCGGCTCTGGCGGCGCAAGTTCGATCCGGCACGACCGAACGTCTATCACGGCTGGTTCCCGCTCCAGAATGGCGCCATGACCTACAAGGAAGGCATCGACATGGGGCCGGACGTCGCCGATCTCAGCTTCGTCTGCGACCCGACCGATCCGCTGACCGAGCCGACGCCACTGCCGGATGAGGGGACGGTGCCTGGCTGGCGCGCCGATGCCGGCCGCTACTACCGGGGTATGGAACGCCTCGGGCGCCTGCTGATGGGATCGGTCGCCCGCGGGCTCGGGCTCCCCGACACGTTCTTCGACGATGCTTTCGCCGGCGGCAACTCGACCTTGAGGCTCATCCGCTATCCGGTCCGCCCGCCGGAGTCCTTCGCCGGCGGCGACATGAGCGCGATCATGATCGAGCACCAGGGAAAGGGCCGGCACCTGATCGGCGGCGCCCATGTCGACTCCGGCTTCGTGACGCTTCTGGCCCAGGACGGCGTCGAGGGGCTGCAGGCCCGCGAGGCCGGCGGGACCTGGGTGGACGTGCCGCCGACGGAAGGCACGCTCGCGATCAATTTCGGCGGCGTGCTGGAGCGCTGGACCGGCGGGCGGATCAAGGCGACCGAGCATCGGGTCATCGGCCCCGGCCGCGAACGCTTCTCGATCCCGTTCTTCTACGAGCCCCGGGTGGACGCGCTGATCGAGCCGCTGCCGATCTCCGGCATCTCGCCGTTCGAGCCGTTCCTCTACGGCGACCACCTGTGGGCGGCGATGATGCGCTTCGTCGAGTTCCGCGGGCTCGAAGCGATGCGGGCGCCGCGCGGCGTCAAGGCGAAGGCGTCCTGAAGGGGGTTAGGTCTCGATGAAGTCCCATGTCCGCGTCGCCGTCATCGGCGGCGGCGTCGTCGGCTGCAGCGTGCTGTTCCACTTGGGCCGGGCCGGATGGAAGGACATCTGCCTGATCGAGCGCCTGGAGCTTACCTCGGGATCGAGCTGGCACGCGGCCGGCGGCTTCCACACCCTCAACGGCGATCCCAACGTCGCCAAGCTGCAGAGCTACACGGTGCAGCTCTACAAGGAGATCGAGGCGATTTCCGGCCAGTCCTGCGGGCTGCACATCACCGGCGGCATGATGCTGGCCGGCACGCCCGAGCGCATGGACTTCCTCAAGCTCGCCCACGCCAAGGGCCGCTACCTCGGCATGGATACCGAGATCATCGATGCCGCCGAGGCCAAGCGCCGGCTGCCGCTGATCGACCAGAAATACTTCCTCGGCGCGATGTACGACCCGCTCGAAGGGCATCTCGATCCCTCCGGCACCACGCATGCCTATGCCAAGGCGGCGCGCACCTTCGGCGCCGAGATCTACCGCCAGACGCGCGTGATGGAGCTGAACCCGCGCGCCGACGGTACCTGGGACGTGGTTACCGACAAAGGGACGATCCACGCCGAGCACGTGGTCAACGCCGCCGGCCTCTGGGCCCGCGAGGTCGGGCGCATGGTCGGCCTCGAGCTGCCGGTGCTGGCGATGGAGCACCACTACATCGTCACCGGAGACTCGCCCGAGGTCGCCGAGGTCGAGTCCAAGACCGGCAAGGAGCTGGTCCATGTGATCGACTTCGAGGGCGAGCTCTATCTCCGTCAGGAAGGGAAGGGGATCTTGCTCGGCAGCTACGAGCGCGTCGGCGTGCCGTGGATGCCGGACACGACCTCGTGGGATTTCGGACCGGAGCTGCTGCAGGAAGATCTCGACCGGATCTCCGCCAGCCTCGAGGTGGGCTTCAAGCACTTCCCGGCGGTGGCGACGGCCGGCATCAAGCGTGTGGTCAACGGGCCGTTCACCTTCACGCCCGACGGCAACCCGCTGGTGGGACCCGTCGGCGGGCTTCGCAACTACTGGGTCGCCTGCGGCGTGATGGCGGGCTTCAGCCAGGGCGGCGGCGTCGGCCTGGCGCTCTCGAACTGGATGATCGAGGGCGATCCCGGTTTTGACGTCTGGGGCATGGACGTGTCGCGCTATGGCGACTGGGCGACCATGGCCTACACCAACGCCAAGGTGCGCGAGAACTACTCGCGCCGCTTCCGCATCCGCTTCCCCAACGAGGAGCTGCCGGCGGCGCGCCCGCTCCGCACCGTGCCGATCCATCCGGAGCTGGTTGCCGAAAACGCGGTGTTCGGCGCCGCTTACGGGCTCGAATACCCGCTGTGGTTCGCGCCCAAGGGCACGCCGGCGGAAGAGACCGTCACCTATCGGCGTTCCAACGCCTTTCCGGTCGTCGCGGCCGAGTGCAAGGCGGTGCGCGCGGGCGTGGGTCTGATGGAAACCTCGGGTTATGGCCGCTACGAGGTCAGTGGGCCGGACGCGGCAGGCTTTCTCGAAGGCATCCTCGCCAATCGGATGCCGGAGGTCGGCCGCATCGTGCTGTCGCCGATGCTGGACGCGAAGGGCAAGCTGATCGGCGACTTCACCGTCGGGCGCCTCGGCAAGGATCGCTTTTTTATTGTCGGCTCAGGCCCCGCCGAGGCCTATCACCTGCGCTGGTTCGAGAACCGGAGCCGCGGCAAGGCGGTGACGATCCGGCCGATGACAGGCGAGCTGTCCGGTCTCGCGATCGCCGGCCCCAAGTCCCGCGACCTCTTGCAGCGCCTCGTGCGCGAGGACCTGTCGACCTCGTCGTTCCCCTTCCTGTCGATCAAGAGGATGTCGATCGGCATGGTGCCGGCGACCGTCTCGCGCATCAGCTTCACCGGAGAGCTCGGATACGAGCTCTGGTGCGCGCCCGACCAGCAGCGCTTGCTCTGGCAGACGTTGCGCGAGGCCGGCAAGGAGTTCGGCCTCACGCTGTTCGGCACCCACGCGCTGCTGTCGCTCCGGATCGAGAAGGGCTTTGGCACCTGGGCGCGCGAATACCGGCCGATCTACGGGCCGGAAGAGGCAGGGATGCGCCGCTTCACCCGCCTCGACAACAAGGGCGAGTTCGTCGGCAGCGACGCGGCCAAGGCCGAGCGCAAGAGCGGCGGCGAGCGCCGCCTCGTGCTCTTCGACGTCGATGCCAGCGACGGCGACGCCTTCGGCGACGAGCCGATCTGGCATGGAGGCAAAGTGGTCGGCTGGGTGACCTCGGGCGGCTTCGGCCACACGGTCGGCAAGTCGCTGGCGCTCGGCTACGTGCCGAAGGATCTTGCCGCCTCGACCTCGGCTTTCGAGATCGAGATCATCGGCGAGCAGCGACCGGCGAAGATCCTGAAGGAGCCGCCCTATGATCCGAGCGGCTCCAGGATGCGGATCTAGACGATCCCGCGTTCCTTGATCTCGCGCTGGCGGCGGGCGACGTAGGCGTCGATCGCCTCCTTCTTGGCGATGTCGAGATGAGGCTCGACATAGCTCTCGAGCAGCTTCTTCCAGACCGTGTTGGCACGCTGGGTCGCGGTCAGCGCTCCGGCCTCCTCCCAGGACTGGAAGTTCCGCCAGTCGGCGATCAGGTGGCGGTGGAAGGCGTTCTCGTAGCGCGCCATCGTGTGCGCGGCGCCGAAGAAGTGGCCGCCCGGCGGCACCTCCTTCAGCGCATCGAAGGCGAGCGCGTCGTCCGAAAGATCCATCGGCTTCAGCCACGCCGCCATCGCGTGCAGCGCCTCGGCATCGACGATCACCTTCTCGAACGAGGCGACCAGGCCGCCTTCGAGCCAGCCGGTGCCGTGATGCATGAAATGCACATGCGACATGATGCAGGCCCAGATCGACATCAGCGACTCGTGCGTCGACTGGGCGTCGACACAGTTGGACGCATTCACGTTGCTCGACCGGTAGGGCAGGCCCCAGCGACGTGCGATCTGACCGCCGATGATGGTCGAGCGGACGTATTCAGGCGTGCCGAAGGCTGGCGCGCCCGACTTCATGTCGACGTTGGAGGTGAAGCCGCCGAACATCACCGGCGTGCCGGGCTTCAGAAGCTGGATCAGGCAGATCACCGCCAGCGCTTCCGCGGTCTGCTGGGCGAGCGCGCCGGCGATGGTGACCGGGCTCATCGCCCCGGCCAGCGTGAACGGCGTCACGATGCAGGGCTGGCCGTACTCGGTCATCGCCATCAATCCGGCGATCATCTCCTTGTCGACGCGGCGCGGCGAGTTGACGTTGATGACGGTCATCAAGGTCGGCTCGGCGTGCAGCTGTTCGCGGGTGATGCCGCGGGCCATGCAGGTGATCTCGACCGCGTCCTGGATGCGCTCGCGGCCGATGCCGCGGGCGATGAAGGCCCGATCGGTGAGAAAGGTGTGCGCGCGGTAGAGGTCGAGGTGGCGCGAGTCGGCCGGCAGGTCGAGCGCCTCTGTCAGCGTGCCGCCGGCGTGATGAACGCAGGTCAGCATCTGGTTCAGCTTGATCAGGTTGACGACGTCCTGGTAGCTGCCGGGACGGCGGCCGCGGTCGAGGTCGGAGACGTTGGGCGGGCTGCCGACCGGACCGACATTGATCGTGTTGTCGCCTAGCACGAGGTTGCGCTCGGGATTGCGGGCGTGGATCCGGAACTGGCGCGGCGCCTTGGCGATCGTCTCCCTGATCATGCCGCGGTCGAAGCGGACCAGGTTGGTCGAGCGGTCTACCTTGCAGCCGGCCTTCTCGAAGGTGTCGAGCGCGGCCTCGTTCAGGAACTCGATGCCGAGCTCCTCGAGTACGCGGAGCGCGGTGTCGTCGATGCGCCGGACGCCGTCCTCGTCCAGCAGTTCCAGCGGCGGCATCGGGTTGCGGATCGGCGCCCAGGGCGGCTGCGGCACGCCGGAGCTGGCTTCGGTCTTGCGGCGGGCGCGGCGCTCTCCGGCTCCGCGCTCGACGGGGCGTTCTGCGGTCATCGTTCGCCTATCCTCTTCCTCTTCAGTCGCCCCAGCGGCTCCTCTGCGAAGGCCGCGATCTCGGGCGCCAGCTCGCCCAACCCGACGAACCGATACTCATAGGCGAGGCCGAGCCGCCTGGCGGCTGCCTCGGCCTCCTGCTTCAAGCGCGCATCGTCGGTCTGCGCCAGATAGACCACCTTCTCGTAGTGGCCGAAATACGTGTCGCGAAGCTCAGGATGCCGGTCGAGGCCGAGGCCCTCGATCACCAGCGTCTCGAACTGACGGACCAGGAAGTCGGTCAGGAAGAAGGCGCGCATGTCCTCCTCCGACCGCCGCTCGAACTCGGCGACGCCCGAGAAGAACGCGTAGCAATGGGCGCCCGGCAGGCGCTGCAGGCCTTCCTCGAACAGCACCTTGTCGAGCTCGCCGCCGGTGCCGCAATCGGCATATCCGATCAGGATGTCGTCGTATTCGTCGCGGGCGGCGCGGACGGCGGCGCGCACCGCGCCCGGGATCTCCTGCGGGCGGTTATGCAGCAGTGCCGGCAGGCAGCGCACGGTCACATGGTGCAGATGATTGGCCGCGATCACCGAGTTCACCTCGCGCGCCAGCGCGCCGCAGGCGAGGATCAGCTGGCGGCGCGTCGCGTCGGCGGTTTGATCAGCTCGCGGCACGCTGATTGTGCTTGCGCATCATGAATTCCTTGGCGGTCTCGACAGTGACCGCCGCGTCCCGGCAATAGGCGTCGGCGCCGATCGCCTTGGCGAAGTCTTCGTTGAGAGGCGCGCCGCCGACCATGACGACGATGTTGTCGCGGATGCCCTTCTCCTTCAGCGTGTCGATGACGACCTTCATGTAGGGCATCGTCGTGGTCAGCAGCGCTGACATGCCGAGGATGTCCGGCTGATGCTCTTCGATCGCCGCCAGGTACTTCTCGACCGCGTTGTTGATGCCGAGATCGATCACCTCGAAGCCGGCGCCTTCCATCATCATGGTGACGAGGTTCTTGCCGATGTCGTGGATGTCGCCCTTGACCGTGCCGATCACCATCTTGCCGACGCGGGGCGCACCGGTCTCGGCCAGCAGCGGCTTCAGGATCGCCATGCCGGCCTTCATCGCGTTGGCCGACATCAGCACTTCCGGCACGAACAGGATGCCGTCGCGGAAGTCGATGCCGACGATCCGCATGCCCTCGACCAGCGCCTCGGTC
>JAEULB010000019.1 GCA_016792585.1 Rhodospirillaceae bacterium | reverse complement strand
GAGGTGGCGGCCGAGCCGCGCAGGCTCGCCTGGCTCGAGGTCCATCCGGAGAACTACATGGCGGGCGGCGCGGCGCTCGATCACCTCATCTCTATTCGCCGAGACCTGCCGGTCTCGCTTCACGGCGTCGGAATCTCATTGGGGAGTGCCGCCGGCGTCGACCTCGACCATCTCGCAAGCCTCAAGGAGATCGTCGATCGGATCGAGCCCGGGTTCGTTTCCGATCACCTTTCCTGGAGCGTCGCCGGCGGCGCATATCTGCCCGACCTCCTTCCTCTTCCCTATACCGAAGAGGCCCTGGCGGTCGTCGCCGACAATATCGATCGCGCGCAGACGGCGCTTGGCCGCACGCTGCTGATCGAGAATCCGTCCCGCTACCTGCGCTTCCGGCATTCGACCCTGTCGGAGGCCGAGTTCCTGACAGCACTGGTCGAACGAACCGGCTGCCGCCTGCTCTACGACCTCAACAACCTTCTGGTCGGCGCCACGAATCTCGATGAAGACCCGCTGGCGGCGCTGTTCGAGATTCCCATCGAGGCGGTCGCCGAGATCCATCTCGCCGGCCACGCGCGAAAGCGTCTCGACGACGGCAGCGAAGTCCGGATCGACGATCACGGCTCCGCGGTGTCGCCGGAGGTCTGGGACCTCTACAGCCGCTTCATCCATCGCGCCGGCCCGGTCCCGACCCTGATCGAGTGGGACACCGCCATCCCCGCCCTCTCGGTGCTCCAGGCCGAAGCGGCGAAGGCGCAGCGCTTCCTCGACATCGCCGCGACCGGTGACCGCCGTGTCGCCTGACCTCGCTACACTGCAGGCCGATGTCACGCGGGCGATCCTGGCGAAAGAGGACGCAGCGGCGATATCGGCGATCGACGGCGACGTCGTATCGGCCGCGTTGCGGCTCGCGATCTATCGCAACACGGCGCTCAGCGCGCTTTGCGAGGCGCTCCGGCTAAGCTACCCGATCACCGAGAAGGTGGTCGGCTCTGCGTTCTTCGAGCAGACTGCGCTCGCCTTCGCGCGCGAGCACCCGCCGGCCGATCCGGTCCTCGCGCGGTACGGCGCTGGCTTCCCCGCCTTCCTCGAGTCCCTGACCAGCCTCAAGGATCTCGCGTACCTGCCTGATCTCGCCCGGCTCGAATGGGCGGTCGACCAGGCCGGCTATTCGCCAACGATGCAGGAACGGCGCATCTCGCTGCCGGTCGGCGACGGCATCGCGACCCTGATCCTGTCCGCCTCGCTCCGGCTGCTCGCGACTGCGACCTCCTGCCATGCCCTGTGGCAAGCGCTCGATGCCGGCGACGAGGACGCGCTCTCCGGCATCGACTGGAACGCAGGCCCGGAATGGCTCGCCATCCACCGCAGTACCGACGGCACCCGCATCTCACCGCTCTCGGAGCCGGCATGGCGCCTTGCCGCCGCGCTTCTTGCCGGCGACGACATCGCCATGTCGGCCGTCCCCGACGCGAACGAGGCCGCCGTCGAGCTGCTGTCCGCCCCTTTCATTCATGTCGCTTTAGCCGATCCGGTCGGATCGAAGAGGATCTCATGAGTTCGGTCGTCGCTTCCGCTCCGCATGGCCGCCTCGGCCAATCCGTCCGCGCAACGCTCATCGCGCTGAACGCGCTGCCCTGGACCGTGCTCGCGCTGCCGATGCGGCTTGCCGGCTTTGCCGTCTTCTGGCGGGCCGGCATGGCCAAGCTCGACAGCTGGGAGAGCACGATTCTGCTGTTCCGCGAGGAGTACCAGGTCCCCGTGCTGCCGCCGGAGCTGGCGGCATACCTGGCGACGACGGTCGAGCTCGGCGCCGCCGCAGCACTTCTGCTCGGCCTCGCGACCCGCCCCGCAGCCCTGGCCTTGCTCGGCCTGACCGCCGTGATCCAGCTCTTCGTCTATCCCGCGGCCTGGCCGACCCATCTTCAGTGGCTGGCCTTCCTCCTGCCGCTTCTCGCGCGGGGTGCGGGCGCCTTCTCCCTCGACCATCTGATCGCCCGCCGCCTCGCCGGCTGATCTAGGATCGCCTCCCAGGAGGCGATCTAGATGTTCTTCGACGGCTTCACGCTCGATACGATCGAGGCCAACGGCCAGCGCATCCGGCTTCGCCGCGACGGTAACGGGCCGCCGCTTCTGCTGCTGCACGGGAATCCGCAGACCCATGCGATGTGGCACAAGGTGGCGCCTGTACTGGCCCGGCGCTTCACCGTTATCTGCCCGGATATCCGCGGCTATGGCTTCTCCTCCTCGCCGCCGCCGACACCCGACAGCCGCCACTACGCCAAGCGCGAGATGGCACGGGACTTGGTCCGGCTGATGGAAGGCCTCGGCTTCCCGCGCTTCGGCATCGTCAGCCATGACCGCGGCGCACGGGTCGCGCATCGCCTCGCGATCGATCATCCGGACGTGGTCGACAAGCTCTGCGTCATGGATATCGTGCCCACGATCGAGCACTTCGAGCGCACCGAGATGTCGTTCGCGATGGGCTACTATCACTGGTTTTTCCTGGCCCAGCCGCACGACAAGCCCGAACGCATGATCCTGCGCGACGTCGAGGACTGGTTTGACTCACAGACCAGCCGCGAGCCCAAGGACAAGGACTTCTTCCACCCCGAGGCACGGGCGGACTACCTCGCCGCCCTGCGCGAGCCGGGCACCGTGACGTCGATCTGCGAGGACTACCGCGCGGCCGCCGGCATCGACCTGGTCCACGATCGCGAGAGCCGGGCGGCGAGCCGACGTATCCGCTGTCCGCTGCTCGTGCTGTGGGGGTCCAAAGGCAGGATCGGCCAGTGGTACAAGCCGATCGATCTGTGGCGCCGCTATACCGACGGTCCCGTCATCGGCGGCCCCGTCGCCAGCGGCCACTACCTTGCCGAGGAGGCGCCGGACGAGACCTTGTCTCGCCTCGACGCGTTCCTCTAGCCGGGTTCAGTAGCTGTAGCGCTGGATCGAAATCTGTCGGCCGTTCGGCAGCGTGATCGTTCCGGTGGTGGTCGAACTGAACGTCATCGTCGTCGTGCCGCGGTTCGCAGTCACGGCCGCGGTCCCGCTCGAGCCGGTCAGTGTCGGTCCGCTGCCGTACTCGAACAGGTCGCCGCTCCACGTCGAGGTCGAGCTCGACTGGCGCGTCAGGCTGCCGGTGCCGACGTACCAATTTGCTTGGCCTGTGGTCCCGGTGCTGCCGTAGGCATAGCCGACCGTGAAGAAGTTCGAGGTCGTGGTGCCGCCGCTGGTCGTCGTGTTCTGGCTTTCGATCAGCCAGCCGGTGCCGCTGTAGTCGGGCGACCACCACCAGCCGGTCTCCGGCGCCCAGCTTTGGGTCGAGCCCACGGTCGAACCGGCGAGCGGATAGCGGACGAGGGCGTAGCTGGTGGCGCTGCCGCTGGTCGGCGTGATCGTCACCGTCGCTGCGCTCGACGAGCTGAACGTCACCGAGAAAGTGCCGGGGGAGGTCGTGCTGGTCGGCGAAGTATTGGCGACACCGAGATTGGCCAGCGTCGTGCCATTGGAGAACTGCTCCAGCGTGCCGGTGCAGGTCGTCGAGCCCAGCATGCAGGAGATCACGTACCAGACGTCGTCGCCACCCGCGCCGTAGGTATAAATGCCGATGAACAGCTTCGAGGCGTTGGTCTCGATCGCATAGCCGCGGCCGGAAGCCGTGGTGGTGTACCAGAGCCCGTTCGACGGCGTCGTCAGCGCGTAGGTGTTGCGGCCGACGACTGAGCGCGAGCCGCGGAAGCAGCCGACCGTGTACGGGAACTCGCGATTGCCGTGATAGTGATAGATGTTCTTAACTTGTCCGTCGGCCTGGGTGACGCTGTGCTGATGGCCGTGGCATTCGTCGAGTTCGGCGTTGGTGATCGTCGTGCCAGCCTCCCCTTTGGGCCCGTAGATGCCGAAGCCGTCGAGCGCCCAGCCGACCTGCACCGAATGGCCCGAAGTCGAGTCGGTGAAGCACTTGGTCAGGTGGTGATAGTGATAGGTGCCGGTCGTCTCCGGATGGCCTTCGCACAGGTCCTGGATCTCGTTCGCGACTGCGTCGCGGCCGTCGGCGTCGAGCGCATCGAACAGCATGCCGCCGGTGAACAGGAAACCGACCTCGCCGGAAACGCAGGTTGGGGTCGACGAGTAGACCGGATCGGCCGGCAGCTCGGCGTAGCGGCGGCTGACCCCCATCGACGACGGGTTGGGATGATAGATGGCCTGGCCGGCCTCGGACGAGGAGGAGACCGGGAATGTGCCGGTGTAGTGATTGGGCAATCCGTTGCCGCCGAGATAGCGCGTGCTGCCGCTGGTCACCTCCCGGACCTGGGAGGTCCAGGTATTCGAGCCCTCGACGATCGGCTTGCCTGAGAAGGAGATGACGTTCGACGAGCTGACCCAGGAGAAACCGTAGCCCGACTCAGCTGCGGTGAAGCGGCAATGATAAATGGTGTTTCGCGCAGCGGACCGCATCGACACGCCGTCGACCGCCGCCGTGCCCGTAGCGCCCTGCGCCTTGAAGGTCGTGTAGCTCGTGACCATGGGCGTCTGGATGTCGAGGGCCCGGGCCTCTCCCGCCAAGGACACGCCGACCGCCGCCATGAGCGTCAATACACGTATCCGCATAGCGGAACTCCCCCAGAACAACCACCCGCACCTAAGATAATGGTTGAGTAAGGACTAAGCCAAGCAGCGTTTGGATACTCGTATCGCTTGCCGGAGCACCGGTCCGCATGGACAATCGGCGCGGCCAGCGCCTTCACGTTCCAGGATTTTTACCATGTCCCTTCCCGTCTCCGACCGCGCCAAGGACTTGGCGGACAGGGTCTCCGCCTTCATGGACGCGCACGTCTACAAATCGGAAGAGCCCTACAAGGAGCACATCGCCACGGCCGCGGATCGCTGGACGGTCCCGCCGGTGATGGACGAACTCAAGGCCAAGGCCAAGAAGCAGGGGCTCTGGAACCTGTTCCTGCCGGAGTCCGAGCTGGGCGCCGGCCTGACCAACAGCGAATACGCGCCGCTCTGCGAGATCATGGGCCGTTCGCTGATCGGCGCCGAGGCCTTCAACTGCAGCGCGCCCGACACCGGCAACATGGAAGTGCTGGTCCGCTACGGCACGCCGGCGCAGAAGAGGGAGTGGCTTGAACCGCTGCTCGACGGAAAGATCCGCTCGGCCTTCTGTATGACCGAACCCGACGTCGCCTCGTCGGACGCGACCAATGTCCGCTGCTCGATCGAGCGCGAAGGCAACAGCGGCTACGTCATCAATGGCCGCAAGTGGTATGCCAGTGGCGCGATGGATCCGCGCTGCGAGATCTTCATCGTGATGGGCAAGACCGACCCGAATGCGCCAAGGCACCAGCAGCAGTCGATGATCCTGGTGCCGCGCTCGACGCCGGGCATCAAGATCATCCGCCCGATGCATGTCTTCGGCAGCGACGATGCTCCGCACGGTCATGCGGAGATCGTCTTCGAGAACGTCAAGGTTCCGGCCGAGAACATGCTGCTCGGTGAGGGACGCGGCTTCGAAATCGCGCAAGGACGCCTCGGTCCTGGGCGCATCCACCACTGCATGCGGCTGATCGGCTGCGCGCAGCGCGCGCTCGAGCTCATGTGCGCCCGCGCGGAGCAGCGCGTAGCCTTCGGCCGAAAGCTCGCCGACCACGGTCCGGTCCGCGAGGAGATCGCACGCTCGGCCTGTGAGGTCGAGCAGGCGCGCCTCCTGACTCTGGCTGCCGCCGAGAAGATGGACAAGGAAGGCAACAAGGCCGCGCGCGACCTGATCGCGATGATCAAGATCGTCGCGCCGATGATGGCGCAAACCGTGATCGACCGTGCGATCCAGATCCATGGCGCGATGGGCGTCAGCCAGGACACGTTCCTGGTCGATGCGTGGAAGTACGCGCGCACCATCCGGATCGCGGACGGACCCGATGCGGTGCACCTCGCCGCGCTCGGCAAGCAGGTGATCGGGCGCTACGGAGCGAAGGCCTGATGGTGGGCGCCGGTCTCGTCGACCTCGATCGGCTGGTTCCTTACCTCGAAGCCAAGCTCCCGGGCTTTCACGGGCCGGCAACGGCCCGGAAGTTCGCGAGCGGACAGTCGAACCCGACCTTCCTCATCGAGTCCGCCTCCGGACGGTACGTTCTGCGCCGCAAGCCTTCCGGCACGCTGCTCAAGTCCGCCCATGCAGTCGAGCGCGAGTACCGGGTCATGAAGGCGCTGGAGCCGACACCGGTCCCGGTGCCGAAGGTTCACCACCTTTGCGAGGACGCCGACATCCTCGGTACCGCGTTCTTCGTGATGGAGTATCTCGACGGCCGGATCTTCTGGGATCCCGCTCTGCCCGAGATCGCGGCCGGCGAGCGCGGAGCTTATTTCAGCGAGATGGCCCGAGTGCTCGGCGAGCTCGCCAAGCTCGACACGACAGCGGCCGGTCTCGCCGACTACGGCCGCGCCGGCGGCTATGTCGAGCGCCAGATTTCGCGCTGGGTCCAGCAGTACCGCGCCTCCGAGACCGACAAGATCCAGGACATGGAGGAATTGATCGACTGGCTGAGCCGGCGCAAGGTCGAAGAAAGCGGCGTTTCCCTGGTCCATGGAGATGTCCGCTTCGACAACGTCATCTTCCACCCGACCGAAGCTCGGATCATCGGCGTGCTCGACTGGGAGCTGTCGACCTTAGGGACGCCGCTCGTCGACATCACGTATTTCTGCACGATGCTTCGTCTGCCGCGAACCAATCGGGTGAAGGGACTTGTCGGGCTGGATCGTGCCGGCCTCGGCATACCGGACGAGGACGCCTTCCTTCGCGACTTTCTCCGGCATGCGTCGTTCACCGGCCCCGTCGACTGGCCGTTCTGGATCGCCTTCCACGCCTTCCGCTTCGCCGCGATCTCGCAGGGCGTCAAGAAGCGGCGCATCGACGGCAACGCGTCGAGCGCGAACGCGGCCGACGTCGGCGATATGGTCGCCGACGTCGCCAGGCTCGGTCTCGAGGCGGCGTCCGGCCGTTAGGCCGGCTGGTCGCCGGCGATGACCGGCGGCGCCTTCCAGCGATAGCCGAAGGATGGATAGTTTTCGATCTCGTCGAAATTAGCGTCGACAGCGCGGAACTTGTCGCGGATCCGCCGCATGGCCGAACGCACGTTGGTGCGATAGCCGTTGTCGCCGGCACCGGCGATGAAGCCGGCGCGATGCACGCAGTCATAGAGGGCACGGTAGGTGGCGTGCTCTCCGGCGCTCGCCGCCAGCATGCGCACGATGTTATACTCGGTCACCGTCAGGTTGACGTCGATCCCGTCCCAGTATGCTCGGCCGACCTTGGCGCGGAGCAGCAGCCGGCCACGGTGGATGTCCTCGGAGGGAACCGGCCTCAAGCGCACGCCCTCGGCCTCCACGGCGAGCTTGATGCGCTTGGTCAGGATGTCGGTGCCACGGGACTTGTCGACAAAGTCGACCGCGCCCTGGTCCAGGGCCGCGGCCTCGAACGAGCGTTCGGGCATGCCGGTCAGGAAGATCGTCGGCATCGCCGCCCCCTGGTTGCGCATGCGGCCGAGGAGGTCGATGCCGCTCATCGCGGGCATCTTCCAGTCCAGGATGACGACATCCGCCGAGGCCCCGTCGGCGAGGTGGCGAAGGAGCGAGGTGCCGTCGGCAAAAGCGGTGACCTCGAAGCCGTTGTCCGCCAGGCCGCCGCGGACCATTTCGCGGAACCCGTCGTCGTCATCGACCACCACCACATGAATCTTGTCGGTGAGGCGCCGAGGCGCGGTTTCCGCCGGCGCAGAGGTCGTGCCGGAGGTGGCGACGACCTTCTGGAGGATTGTCATCATGGCATTGCCTTCCGTCGCCCGGGTCGAGGCTCCGTCCCTGTGACGAAGCCGTGCTACTTCCCTAGAACGACGGAGAAGCCTTCCGGTTCAACGGCCTTGCCAACAGATGTCAATGCTGTGGCTGGCGGGCTTCCTCGCCAAGGCGGGCAAGGAGTTGGTCCGCCCGTTCGGTTTCGCCGACCCGGCACATGAACCCGACGCTGGCCAGGCGTTCGGCCAGCTCTGGCGACAACCTTCCTTTGGCCACCTGCTTGGCGGCGGCCTCGACCCGGTCGGCGCATGATGCCGGCTGGCCTGCCAGCATCGGCCAGCCGACGCCGGCCAGGACGATGAATCCCGCCACCACGACCACCGATACGAGAGGCGACCGGTCGATCGCTGCCGCCGTCCGGTCGAAGACGAGGCCCGCATCGGCTCTTCGGAATGGATTGCCGGCAAGCCACCTGGGCCCACGCATGATCGACTTCCGCATTCCGGTCGCAAACGCAGAGACACCCGCCCACGCTGCATTCGGAAGCGATGACAAGATATGGCGTTGGGCCATCCGTCGGTCGAGCTCGCGGCTCAACGCGCTCAACCGCGCATCGGGAAGCGGAAGGGCGACGTCGAACAGGCGGTGAAGATCGATATTGAGATCTCGATAGGCGGTCACCGCCGCACGTCTGGCTGGATCCTGGGCGAGCCGGCCTTCCACGACCGGCCGGCGCTCGGCCCCGAGCAAGCCGTCCACATAGGCATGCAGGTCGTCCTCGCCGATGCCGGCGGCCGCTCGCCGCATGTCGAGATGCACGACCCTGACGTCGGAGGCCTCTTGATCTGCCGCCCGAAAGCCGAAGTTCGGAATGAGAGTCGTCACAGCCCGGTCACTACTAGATGCAATGCGATCCATTCATAGACTTAGGCAAATCGATTCTATTCCAGCGGACGGCAACGCTGCGGTGCGGGAATAATTGTTACCTGCGGCCGTCCATAGGGAGACGCGAGAGCCGACGGCGGCGTTCGCTTTACAGGCAACGGCAAGGAGCTCTCGATGCTGGCTAAACCAGGGTTTCGGCTGCTCGCCCCTAGGCTCAAGCCGGCCCAGCAGAAGGTCCGCAAGGCGATCTTCCCGGTCGGCGGCCTCGGTACCCGTTTCCTGCCGGCCACCAAGGCCGTTCCCAAGGAAATGCTGCCGGTCGTCGACAAGCCTCTGATCCAGTACGCGGTGGAGGAAGCGCGGGCGGCCGGAATCGAGGAGTTCATCTTCGTTACCAGCCGCGGCAAGGACGCGATCGAGGATCATCTCGACCACCTGCAGGGCCTGGAGTCCACGCTTCTCTCGCGTGGCCGGAAGGACGAAGCTGCAAGCCTCAATACCTGGCTGCCCGAGCCCGGCAAGGTCACGTTCCTCAGGCAGCCGGAGCCGCGCGGCCTCGGCCACGCCGTGTGGTGCGCCCGGTCCCAGATCGGCAACGAGCCTTTCGCCGTCCTGCTTCCGGACGACCTGATCCTCGCGGTGACCCCCTGCCTTCGCCAGATGATCCGCGCTCACGCCCAGGTCGGCGGCAATCTTCTGGCGGTGATGCCGGTGCCGCGCGCCCATGTCTCGCGCTACGGCGTGATCGATCTGGTGATGCAGCATGGCCGCCTGATCGAGGCGAGCGGTGTGGTCGAGAAGCCGGCGCCTGAGCGCGCGCCGTCGGCGCTCGCCGTGATCGGTCGCTACATCCTGCAACCGGACATCTTCCGGCATCTCGAGGAAGCGGAGCCCGGCGCGGGTGGCGAGATCCAGCTGACCGACGCGATCGCGCGCATGATCTCGGACCATGCACTCCACGGCTATCGCTTCGATGGCCGACGTTTCGACTGCGGCGACAAGCTGGGCTTCCTCGAAGCAAATCTCGCCTTTGCGCTTGGCCGCGCCGACCTCGCCGACGGCGCCGCCGAGATCATCCAGCGCTACGCTCATTCCCACGCCGAACCGGCAGCGGAGACCGGCACCGTCTCGAGCCCGCCCCCGGCGCCGGCGAACGGCGCCGCGATCCGGGCCTAGGCGCGCGCCGCCGAACGACGCCCGGCGGACTGGCGGCCGTCGGTCATCCGCCTCAGCGCCTCGCGTCCGCGCGACAGTCTGGACATCACGGTGCCGATCGGCAGATCGAGCACCTGGGCGGTCTCCTCGTAGGTGAGACCTTCGAGACCAACCAGCATGACGACGCGATGCTGCTCTTCCGGCAGCGAGTCGAGGGCACGCGCGAGGTCGCGAAGCTCGATCGCCGCCGGCTGCGCCGCCGGTTGCGGCAGCGAACCGGCGATCTCGTCGAAATCGACTGCGTCGCTGGTCTCAGCGCGACGGCTCACCTGGTCGACGTGGACATTGTGGAGGACGGTGAAGAGATAAGCGCGCACGTTTCGGATGTCGGCCGGGAAGTTCGGTCGCGCGAGCGCGCGAGCCAGACATTCCTGGACCAGATCGTCGGCGTCGCCGCGACCAGCGGAAAGCACGCGTGCATATCGGCGGAGATCAGAAACGTACCGCTCCACCACATTGGGTGAACTGTTCACGATGGCCCCCTGCCCTTGAGGTCGGCGTCGCAGTGCGCCGCCGACGCGGTTTATGCCCCTCAAGAAATAAAGGTCCGGGGCCGAGGACAGCGTGACATTGCCCGACGCGGCCGTGACAAATCTGGGATCGCCTTAAAAGGGCGTCGAAAACGCTCGAGGTTCGGTGAAGAAATAGAGGGAGGCGCCGGAATAAACCGACGCCCCTTCGGTCTGTCTACTCAAGAGAGCCACGAGGCGCGGCCCACTTGTCCAGTCGGTGGGTCGACGAATTCGAAAGGCGACGGTGCCCACACCTACGGCGACTCCCCCCTGCCGCCCATAGGGTACCGTTGCTGCCGGCGCGCCGCCCACCCCGGCGCGCCGGCCTCTTCTTTTTAAGATCTCTGAATCGGCAGCGTCAGCACCAGGAACGACAGCGACTTTCCGTGGCCGTCGAGATTGAGGCTGCCGTTGACGCCGCCCTCCAGCACGTCATCGATCACGAAGTTGAGGGCCTTGAGAAGCGGCAGCTCATAGCGCCTGACCTGCCCGGCACCGCGCCCGGCGAACAGCGCCTTCACCCGTTCGGCGGTCACCTGCTCGACCAGGATCGGATAGTCCGCGGCGCGATAGGCAATGACACTCACATTGAGACGATTGCCCTTGTCGCCGGTCCGAGCATGCGCAATCTCGTGCAGCGCGATCTCGGTCATCGATCAGCCCGCGTCCGCGCCAAGGATGGAAATCTTCGGCCTGACCGAGTCCGACGGCACGTAGGCGGAGACCGTGCGGACACGCCCGGTGACGGATGTGCGGACGCCCGCGCCGCCGGCGGGACCCGTCGGATACAGGGAAAGAACCTCCCGCGCGATACGCTCCGCCGTCACACGATCGTCGGAGGTGCCCGACAGCCGGACGCGATAGTCGCCGTCGGCAGCGGCCGCAGATGACCGCCGACGTACCCCGCCGTCGCTGTCGAAGACGCTGACCGCGCCAATGATGTCGCACCGGACCGGCTGGTTGATGCCGAGGCGCTTGATCCGCTTCAGCAATACATCCGCCGCGAGCTCAGCGCGGGCCAAGGCGTTCGGGCCGGCATAGGAGATCTCCCCCTCGGCGAGGAAGCCACCTTCGAGACTGACCGTTACCTTGTACGTCGGCGGCGGCGCGGCACCGCGCACGCCCTGGACACGGACGCGATCCGCCGCCTCGGTCTCCAGATGGACCCCGGTGATGTCCATCGAGACATCGGGCGTCAGATAGGCCTCGGGATCGTGCAGCTCGTAGAGCATCTGCTCGGTTACCGTCGCCTCGGAGACCACGCCGCCGGTCCCGGCAGGCTTGGTGACGACCATCGTGCCGTCCTTCGCGACCTCGACGATCGGAAAGCCGACCCGATCCAGGTCCGGCACGTCCTTCCGGCCGGGGTCGGCGAAATAGCCGCCGCTGACCTGGGCGCAGCACTCGATCAGGTGGCCGGCGAGCACACCGGCGGCGATCCGGTCCCAGTCGGGAGGCGACCAGGCGAACTCATGAATCAGCGGCCCCAGCACCAGCGCCGAATCCGTGCACCTGCCGGTTACGACGACATCGGCGCCCTTGGCGAGCGCCGCTGCGATCGGCTGTGCCCCGAGATAGGCGTTGGCCGCGATGATGTCGCGGCCGCTCAAGTCCGCGCGTTCGTCGTTGGACCAGCCGCGAACGGCATCGGGCCCAAGCGCCGCCAGCAGGTCGTCGCCTTCGACGACTGCGACCTTGAGGCCTCGTAGGCCGAGTTCGTCAGCGACCGCGAGAACGCGCTGGCCGGCTGCCATCGGATTCGCGGCGCCGAAATTGGCGACGATGCGAATCCCCGATTGCCGACACCGTCCCAGGATCGGCCTCAGGAAGTCGGCGAGATAGGGCGTGTATCCGGTTGCCGGATCACGTCGGCGATCGAGCTGAGCCAGGGCCAAGGTCCGCTCGGCCAGGGTCTCGAAGATCAGGTAGGACGGCCGCCCGGACGCCGCCAGGGCGTCGACCACCGGTCCCGAGGCATCGGTCCGGTCACCGGAAAATCCAGCCCCACATCCGACGTGAACGCGATCCGGCGCCATCCGCCCTGCTCGAAAGTCCTGGAGTCACTGTGCCCATGGGCCTCAAGGGGTCAACCGGAAGGAGCTCGCGCGGAAACAAGGGTACTCAGGTGCCGTGACAGCTAAACCCCAGGCAAATCACTGAAATGCCACAAGCGGTTGGCCAATTCTAAGGGCGTGAAAGCAATTCGCATCGCTCCAGACCCCACACACGAGGCCTTCCCTATGAGCGCGATGATGCATGAAGACATTCTCGACTGCCTTCCCCACATCAATGGCTTTGCGCGACGCCTGACCCGCGACCGCGCGATGGCCGACGACCTGGTGCAAACGGCAGTCATGCGGGCTCTTGCCCATGCACATCAATACAAGCCCGGTACCAACTTCCGCGCTTGGATCACCACCATCCTCCGCAATTCCTATTTCAACGAGATGCGTGCCCTCAGCCGCCGTCCGAGCGTCGATATCGACGTCGAGGGCATGGCCGCTATCACCAGCGGCGGCCAGGAAGAACGGATGAACGTGCGCGACTTCTGCCGCGCCTTTCGTCGCCTGTCGCCGGAGCAGCAAAAGGCGCTGCTTCTGGTGGGCCTCGACGGCCGCTCCTACGAGGAGGCCGCCGAAATAGCCGACTGTGCTGTCGGCACGATGAAGAGCCGCGTCTCGCGTGCTCGCCTGCAGCTCCAGCAGCTGCTCGAAGGCAGCGGCGCCAAGCTGTCGATGCTGCCGATCGCGCTCGCCGCCGCCAGCGCGGAAGCCGATCGTCCGCGCCGCCGCTCGACGGCCAAGGCCCAGCCCACCGCGCACTAGCCCTAGGATCCTTCGCTTCTTTCTGCGCCCGCCGGTTTCCGGCGGGCGCAGTCATTTCGAGGGTCCTTCGCGCCCGGAATCCTGGCAACCAATTTCGGCGAACGACCGTTCATCACCCGACAGCGGCTGCGACGCGGCAGCCCGCTCAAGCAATCCTCGGAGGAGAGAAAATGCTTAAGATCCTGCTCTTGAGCGCTGCGGTGACGACCGGCCTCGCGGCCCCGTCGTTCGCGCAGACCACCCAGCCGTCGACCTCGCCGTCGGCTCCCGCCACGACCATGCCAGCCACCCCGCCGATCACTGCGCCGGCACCTGGCGCGATCAAGGGCAGCACCCTGATCAACATGGACGTCAAGAACAGCGCCGACGAGAAGATCGGCGACATCAACGACGTGATCGTCGGCGCCGACGGCAAGGTCCAGCAGGTGATCATCTCGGTCGGCGGCTTCCTCGGCGTCGGCACCCGCAAGGTCGCCGTCGCCTGGAACGACGTGAAGGTGGATGCCGCCGCGGATGTCGCCTTCGTGAACATGTCCCGCGAGCAGCTGGCGACCGTGCCCGAGTTCAAGGACCGTCGCACCACGCCGTAACGAGATCCTCGGATCCTCGCCTCTCGGGGACTGAGGAGAGGAGCTACCGAGGTCTGGCGCCTCTCCGACCGCTTCGGCGGATCGGGGAGGCGCCGGTCTGCTTTTTGAGCGCCGCTTTCGCGAGACCCCCGCAAAGAAAAACGGCCAGGCGAGCCTGGCCGTTTGCAGTGCGACCGGAGGAACGGGCTGTCAGATCCAGAACGGAGGAACGTTGTAGTATTCGTGGACCTTCTTTGCCCAGACTGGATCGTCCCAGTCGAGGGCATCGGTCTTGCGATAGCTGGGCGCGCCCTCGAGCTGCTCCTTGTCGAGGTCGATGACGTAGCTCTCCATCTTCGGATCGTACTTCAGCATGCCCCACGGCAGCGCGTGGTAGCGATCGCCGATTCCGAGAAAACCGCCGAACGACATCACCGCATAGGCGACCTTGCCGGTCACCTTGTCGATCATGACGTTGTCGATCGAGCCGAGCTTCTCGCCGGCGCGGTTGCGGACGGTCGTTCCCTCGACCTTGTCCGCCGCGATCAGCTTCCGGGTCTCGTTCGAGGAGAGACGTTCCTGGTCTTGAGCATGGGTCGCCATTTCCGGCCTCCTGGCTTGTGGATATGATGCGGAACGCGAGCTTGGCCGCGAAGGTTGCTCGCGCCCGCCCGCCTCACGCCGCTGCCACGCGCCGCCGTCGGGCGACGTTCTTGCGGGTCGGCACCGAGGCTTTGCGCGGCGCCTTGGCGCGCGTCGCCAGGGCCTGGCCGATCGTCGCGGTCAGTGCCTCGGGATCGAACGGCTTGGTCAGGAGGAAGGTCGGCTCGACCTTGTCGCCGGTCAGGAACGCCTCGGGGAAGCCGGTGACGAAGATCACCGGGACCTCGCTGATCCGCATGATCTTCTCGACCGCCTCGATGCCGCTGTCGCCGTCCTTGAGCTGGACGTCGGCGAGGATCAAGTCGGGTCGAAACTCCTCCGAGAGCGCGACCGCCTTGGCCTCGGTGTCGGCAACGCCGACGACCGTATGCCCGGCGGAGCGGACGGTGACGACGATGTCCATCGCGATGACCGCCTCGTCCTCGATGACGAGAACGCGCGCGCCGGCGTCCTTCTGCAGGTCGAGACGAGCTTGCAGCAGCTTCTCCCGCGCGTCGTCCGCGGTGAGGCCGAGGATCTCGGCAGCATTCGCGACGGAGAAGCCTTCGAGCGACACCAGGAGCAGGATCTGGCGATCGAGTTCGGGAAGTGCCGCGATCTGGCGCTCGAGTTCGTCGTCGGCGCCCATCTCGGCAGATGGCTCGGCCGCCGGCTCGAGCCCCTCGCACACTTGATGGAAGGCGCGGAAAGTCTCGAGCTTCGGATCCCCGCCGCCCGAGACGAGCTCAGGATCGGCAAGGACCACCTCGAGGAACTGACGGACGTAGCGGTCGCCTCGCTCCTGGGTGCCGGTCAGGGCGCGGGTATAGCGGCGAAGATAGGGGAGGACGCGAACCATGGAATCGGAATGAAGGGCCATCTGTTTCTCCGTTGTCGGCTAGCCGGCGCGACCGTGACCGACCGCCATTTTTGTCCCTACTGACGAAGGAAGATCCGAGACTGCCGCCGGGGTTCCGGCGGCCACCGCCGAGGGCGGGTCTGGTAAGGCTTTGATCGACTGAACCAATGCGCCTCCGGGCCGTTGTCTTGACGAGGGACGCAATGGCCCTCGCCCCGAAATCGTATCCGCGGGCGCGGCGGGGTCGAGCGGTAAACCGGTGGCAAAGAAGTGATGGGGCCGTGACCGAGACGAACCGATCAAAGAAACTAGAGCGTAAACAAAAAGCCTCAAAAGCCGGGCAATCCGCCGTCGCGCCTTCGGGCGATCGCGACGAGGCAGTCCTCGCCCAGCGGCTGAAGACCCTCTATGGGCCGATCGTCGACGAGCCAGTGCCTGAGGAAATCCTGGCGCTGCTCAAGAAGCACTGACCCGCCGGAAAAAAGAAACGGCCGGGTCGGATCCGGCCGCCTCCGTTGCGGTATCCCTCCGACTAGGCTTGCGGTCCGAAGTCCCGCCGCCAGATCGGCTCGCCGAGGTCGACCTGCTGTTCGTTGGTGACGGCGCCGGTCGCACCGCCCGCCGCTGCGCCGATCAGCGCGCCTGGGACGGCTCCGATGCCACCGAAAAGCGCACCGACCGCGGCGCCGCCTGCAGCGCCGATGGCGGCGCCGCCGCCGGCACGTTCGACCGGGCGGTTGGCCGTGCCGCAGCCTGTGACCACGGCCGCCGTGACGAGCAGGCAGGGAATCAAGCGAAGAGAAATCATGTCAGGCTCCTAGGTACCATCTCACCTCCAGTACAAGGTCAGGGTGGTGGATGGGTTCCCCGTGGCGGCCTCCGCTCAACTATGTCGCGGGAATCTCATGGACATGCACGTCGGTAGCACCGTGCCGCCGAAGGATTTCCGAGGCCTGCGCCTCCTGGGCGGCGGTCTGGACCTTGACCCAGAGCAGGATTCCGCCCTGATCGATCTGGTCGCGAAGGAAGTCGCTGCGGCTCCCGCTGATCCAGCGACCGATCGTGTTCATCGCGGCGGCAGCGCCGCCTCCGGCTGCAGCTGCGCCGACAACCGCCGCCAGCGCGCCCCCGCCGGTCAGGATCGTCGCACCCGAAGCGGCAAACGCGGCGATCACCGCGGCTAGGCTCGTCGCCAGCGTCCGCCCTTGGCGAACGTCCTCTTCCTCGACCACCGGGCTTCGCTTCACTTCCGGCTCGTCGGCGGCCCGGTGCATGTCCTGACCATGCGCCGGAATGCCCGGCTGGAAGACGCCTTCCTGCCCGAGCAGGCTCATTTCCGACTTGTCCCAGCCGGAGCTGGCAAGGTCGGTGATCGCGTCCTCGAGCCAGTCCGCCGAACGGAAGGCGCCGACGACTTCACGGACCACGGCTTTTTCCTGGACGATGCGCTGGGTAGTCATGATCTTCGCTCCTCGGCGATGGATCGGTTTGCTTGGCTCAGCCGTGGTGTCGTCCGCGCATGAAAAGCCCGAACAGAAGGCCTGCCGCCGCGGCAAGGACGCTCAGCGGCGACTCCTGCCTGAGAGCCATCACGATCTGGTCGACCGCATCGTCGCCTGACTGGGCGCCGACGGCCGCCTTGGCGATCGGCGCAATCGCGCCGTGCGAACGTCGCCGGTTGGCCATCGCTTCCGACACGAGCCAGATCAGCCCCGCGAGTATGATAAGGCCGCCGCCGACCATGACGGCCGCCATGGCCGGCGGGTAGATGGCGCTCAACGCCATATAGCTCGCGGCGATCAGGAAGGCCGTGCCGGTCACTGCCAGCACGATGACGACGATGGTCGAGACCATGGGACTGTCGCCGTTCGGCCGTCAGCGCCGCATCGTGAGCATCGCCGCCGCCACGCCGGCGGCGAAGGCGGTCGCGAGCGAGGCCATCGGATTGTCGGCGACCTGGCGACGTACCGCCTCCCCGGTGTCGGACGCCGCCTGGCGGGCCGAGCCGACGCCGTCGGTCAGCAGGTCCTGAAACTGCTCGTGGATGCGATCCAGCTGCTCGCGCGCCTTCTCGACACCGACTTCCTTGCCGCTGGACGCGATCTGCTCGAGATCGCCGACCAGGGACGACAAATCGCTCTGCAGGGCACGGATACCGGACTGCAGCTTGCGGCTCTCACGGGATGCCATGGGTGACTCCTTCCGCGGCGGGGATTTCCTCTGCTGACCGGAAAAACGCGAACTACCGCGAAGGGTTCCGGCCCGTCGGGGAACCGCGCGCGGGGCCGGGGGTTGAATGAACGTTGAGCCCCTAGGGGAGGCCCCCATGCCAACGCTTGGAATCATCGTGATGGTGGCGCTGGTCCTGCTGCTGATCGGGCTGGTGCCGACCACGACGGACGGGCGCAGCTGGACTCGGTCCGGCGGCGGCATTCTCGGCGCCTTTCTTGTCGTCATCCTCCTATTGAGCGCCAGCGTCCGGCTCTAGCCAGAGCTCGAGCAATGAGTCCCGATCCGAAACGCGACCTCGATCCGCTGGCGACGAGCGCCGACGAAGCCGCGTCGACGCGACGCCATTCGGAGGATGCGCCGCTTCAGGCACGCGGTCCTGACCCACGGGACGACCTTCGCCCAGAAGAGATTCCGGAGGACGGTCCGCTCGCCAAACCGGCGGGCGGAGCGCATCACGACAAGGCGCCGCCCGTCTTGAAGAAGCAGGAACACAAGCACCGAGCCCTCGAAAGGGGGCGCCCGAAGGATACAGGACGCGCCGGCGCCTGAGCGTTCCGCATCTCTTTTTTGGAGTCGAATCATGCTGCAATGGGCCCTAACGTTTCTCCTGATCGCGCTGGTCGCCGGGCTGTTCGGCTTCGGCGGCATTGCCGTGGTCGCCGCCGATTTCGCGCGGATCCTGTTCTTCATCTTCCTGGTGCTGTTCGTGGTCACGCTGGCATCGAGCCTGTTCCGACGCCGCGCCTGATCGGAAGCGGAACCTCGCGCTTTCTCCTCGCGTTGAAAGCCCGACTTTCAGCAGAGGAGAAATCGAGATGAATTGGGACATCGCCGGCGGCAACTGGAAGACCTTCAAGGGCAAGGTCAAGCAGCAGTGGGGCAAGCTCACTGACGACGACTTGACCCAGATCGAAGGCAAGCGCGACGAGCTGGTGGGCCGGCTCCAGGAGCGCTACGGCATCGCCAAGGATGAAGCCGACAAGCAGATCAAGGATTGGGAATCGCGGCTGAACTAGCCTCGACCCTCCGTTCCAGGCGAGACGGCCGGGCCAAGCCCGGCCGTTGCCGTTTCAGCGCCTGCGGATAGAGTGGCGCATGACCAAGAAGCATCGCGCCGCCATCGTCGGACTCGGCATGGCCCATGGCCAGCACCTGCAAAGCCTCCGCGACCTCAAGGACCGTGTCGAGATCGCCGCAGCCTTCACGCCGAGTGTCGAGCGGCGCGGGAAATTCGCGCGCACCAATCCGGACATTGATGTCAGTCGCGATCTCGACGGGATCCTTGCCGACGCCTCGATCGATGTCGTGCTGGTGCTGACGCCGCCGGGAACGCATCTCGACCTGGTCGAGCGGTGCGCTGCCGCCGGCAAGCACGTGCTGCTGGAGAAGCCGATCGAGGTGACGACCGAGCGCGCGACCAGGACCGTCGAGGCGATGGAGCGCGCCGGCAGGCGGCTAGCGATCATGCTGCAGAACCGGTTCCGCGAAGGCTCCCGGCGGCTTGCCGTTGCAATGCAGGCCGGCGAACTTGGCCCGCTGATCTCCGGTTCCACATCGGTCCGCTGGTGGCGGTCGCCCGAGTACTTCGCCCAGCCCGGCCGCGGCATGAAGGCACGCGACGGCGGCGGTGTCCTGATCACCCAGGCGATCCACACCCTCGACCTGTTCCTGAGCCTGACCGGCAAGGTCGACCGGGTCGCCGCGATGGCCACCACATCCCCGCTCCGCCGGATCGACACCGAGGACGTGGTCGGTGCCGCCATCCGCTTTGCCAATGGCGCGGTCGGCACGATCGACGCGACGACGGTCGCCTATCCCGGTTTCCCCGAGCGGATCGAGCTCGCCTGCGAGAAAGGAACCGCCGTGCTCACCGCCGGCGACCTGGTCATTCACTGGAAGGACTGCCGCGCGGAGCGGGTCGTCTCCGATCAGGGCAGCGGCGGCGGCACCGACCCGATGGCCTTCTCGCACAAGGGGCACAGGGCGTTGATCACGGACTTCCTCGATTCGATCGACGAAGGACGGGAGCCGGAGGTGAGCGGGCGCCGGGCGCTCGCGGTCCACCAGCTGATCGATGCGCTGCTCGCCTCGTCGGAACGAGGCGCGCCCCTGACAATCTAGGAGTGGGACGCTGTAAGATTGCGCCGCCCGCACCCCGTCGCTATAAGCTCACCTTCCCCCGGCCGGCGGCCTCGTGCCGCTGGTGGATTACCCCGGTCGGAGCGTAGCGCAGCCTGGTAGCGCATCAGTCTGGGGGACTGGGGGTCGTGGGTTCAAATCCCGCCGCTCCGACCAATTCTCCCGAACATTTGGCTCGACCGGTCGCCTCCGATTGCGGAGGATGATCCCGCATAGCCGCGGCATATTTAACTATGTAATTTTGTGTATTGATTTTTTTCACACGAGCAACCAGTTTTTTGTTATCTGCCGTCCACATCCATCGACATCTCCGGGGAGGCTGTCGTGATCTCACCGTTTTTGCGTACCGCCGCGGCTGCTGCGGCCCTGCTCGCCGGCGCGGCCCTCGTTGCACCCGCCGCCGACGCCCAGCAGCCGAAGCACGGCGGCACGCTCCGCTTCGTCATGAAGTACGAGCCGCCGACGCTCTCGGCGCTCAACAACACCTCGACGCCGACGACCTCTTCCAAGATCTGGGACGGCCTCGTCACCTATGACATCGACCTGAAGCCGCTGCCGATGCTGGCGACCAGCTGGTCGCTTTCGCCGGACGGGCTCCAGTACACCTTCAATCTCCGCGAGGGCGTGACCTTCCACGACGGCAAGCCGTTCACATCGGCCGATGTCGCGTTCTCGATCATGCGCCTCAAGGCCGGCCATCCGCGCGGCCGCGGCACCTTCGCCAACGTCACCGAGGTGAAGACGCCGGATGCGAAGACCGCGGTGGTCGTACTCTCGAAGCCCTCGCCCTACCTGCTGGTGGCGCTCGGGCCGTCGGAGTCGCCGATCGTGCCGAAGCACGTCTTCGAGAACTTCGACGTGGCGACGCCGCCCGGCCCGCCGCAGCACATCGGCACCGGCCCCTTCGTGCTCAAGGAATGGGTGCGCGGCAGCCACGCGGTCCTCGACCGGAACCCGAACTACTGGGACAAGCCGAGGCCCTATCTCGACCGCGTCATCATCCGCTTCATGCCGGATGCTGCCGCCCGCGCCGCTGCCTTCGAGGCCGGCGACCTCGATCTCGGTGGCCTGGCGCCGGTGCCGCTCTCCGACATGGAGCGCTACAAGACCCATCCGCGCCTGGCGGTCGATACCCGCAGCTTCGCCTATACCGGCGCGCAGCATCAGATGTTCATCAACCTCGACACGCCGATCCTGAAGAACAAGAAGGTGCGCGAGGCGATCGCACACGCGCTCGACCTCCAGGCGATCGTCGACACGGTCTTCTACGGCTATGCCAAGGTCTCGCCCTCGCCGATCAGCGTCGCGCTGAGCACGTGGTACGACCCGGCGGTGCAGGCTCGGAAGTTCGACGTGGACCTCGCCAACAAGCTGCTCGACGAGGCCGGCCATCCGCGGGCGGCGGGCGGCATGCGCTTCCCGCTGCGCCTCCTCTACAACCCCTTCATCGACGCCCGCCTCGCCGAGTTCGTGCGGCAGTCGCTCCGCCGCGTCGGCATCGACGCGACCACGCAGAACCTCGAGTTCGGCGCCTATGTGAAGGCCGTCTACACCGACCGAGCCTTCGACCTCACCGTCGAGTCCCTGACCAACGTCTTCGACCCGACGGTCGGCGTGCAGCGGGGATACTGGTCGAAGAACTTCCGCATCGGCCTGCCCTTCTCGAACTCGGCCCACTACGAGAACCCCGAGGTCGACCGCCTGCTCGAGGCGGCGGCGGTCGAGATCGATCCGGCCAAGCGCAAGCAGCTCTTCTCGGAGTTCCAGCGGATCGTCCATGCGGATGTGCCCTCGGTCGACATGATCTCGCCGCTCGAGGTCATCATCGCCAACAAGAAGATTCGCAACTACGCCCGCGGCGCCGAGGGCCTCGGCGACAACTTCGCCGACGTGCACTTCGTCGACTGATGCCTCATCTTCCCTCCCCCGGCTCAGCCGGGGGAGGGTTAAGATCAGATCATGCTCGAGAACCGACGCCTGCTGCGGGTGCTTAGACGGACCGTGGTGCAGGCGGTGCCGACGATCCTCGGCATCATTGTCCTCAACTTCCTGCTCTTGAAGCTGGCGCCGGGCGACGCCGCCGACGTCATGGCCGGCGAGTTCGGCGCGGCCACCGAAGAGACGATGGTGATGTTGCGCCAGCGCTTCGGCCTCGACGTGCCGGTGCTGCAGCAGCTCCTGGCCTATCTCGGCAACCTCGCGCAGTTCAGCCTCGGCCAGTCACCGCGCTACGGCATGCCGGTTTCCGAGCTGATCGGCCAGCGCCTGCCCTCGACCCTGATGCTGATGGGCATGGCACTCGCGATCGCGCTCGGCATCGGCATTGCGCTCGGCACCGCCATGGCGCTGACCGCCGGCCGCTGGCCAGATCGCGTCCTTTCCGTGGTCTCGTTGATCTTTTACTCCGTGCCCGGATTCTGGATCGGCCTCATGCTGATCGTGCTGTTCTCGGTCAAGCTCGGCTGGCTTCCGAGCGGCGGCCAGGAAACGATCGGCGCCGGCCTCACCGGCATCGACTACGTGCTCGACCGCCTGAAACACATGATCTTGCCGGCGACCTCGCTGGCACTCTTCTACGTCGCGATCTATGGCCGCCTGACCCGCGCCGCGGTGCTGGAGGTCGCCTCCCAGGACTACGTCCGCACCGCCGCCGCGAAGGGCCTCCCGCCGCTCGCCGTGACGCTCCGCCACATCGTCCGCAACGCGCTGCTGCCGGTGACGACGCTCGCCGGGATCCATCTCGGCGGCATCCTCGGCGGCGCGGTCGTGGTCGAGACGGTCTATAGCTGGCCAGGTCTCGGCCGCCTCGCCTTCGAATCCGTCATGCGGCGCGACTTCAACGTCCTGCTCGGCGTGCTGCTGCTGTCGTCGTTCCTCGTCATCATCGCCAACACACTGGTCGACCTGCTGCATGCCTGGCTCGACCCCAGGGTCGAGGTCCGATGACGACGACAACAACGACCGAGGTCATCGCGTCCTCGTCGGGCTCCTGGCGAGCGGTCCGCGCCTTCTTCCGCAACCCGGCGGCGGTGCTGGCGACGGCCTTCCTCGTCTTCGTCACGATCGTCGCGCTGACCGCGCCGCTGATCTATCCGGAAGACCCGCTGTCGATGGTGGCGCGTCCGTTCCTGTGGCCCGGCCAGAACCCCAAGTTCCTGCTTGGGAGCGACAGTCTCGGGCGCGACGTCGCCGCGGGCCTGGTCTGGGGCTCGCGGATATCGCTGGTGATCGGCATCGCGGCGATGGCCCTAGGGGTCACCATCGGCATCGTCGTCGGCGCCACCGCTGGCTATTTCGGCGGCCGCATCGACGATGCCCTGGTGCGCCTGGTCGAGATCTTCCAGACCACGCCCAGCTTCCTGATGTTGGTGGTCCTGGTCGCGATCGCCGAGCCCCGCGTCGAGAGCATCACCGTCGGTATCGCGCTGGTGACCTGGCCGACCATCGCGCGCCTGGTCCGCGCCGAGTTTCGCTCGCTGAGGGAAAAAGACTTCGTCACCGCCGCACGCGGCCTCGGATATGGCCATCTCCGCATCATCTTCATCGAGATCCTGCCGAACGCGTTGCCGCCGATCATCGTGACCTCCTCGGTGATCGTCGCCTCGGCGATCCTGATGGAGTCGGCGTTGTCGTTCATGGGCCTCGGCGATCCCAACCGGATCAGCTGGGGGAGCATGATCGGCGCCAGCCGCGAGACGCTCAGGACCGCCTGGTACCTGACCGCGATCCCGGGCATTGCCATCGTGCTCACCGTGCTGGCGCTCAACATGATCGGCGACGCGCTCAACGACGCGCTCAACCCACGCCTTTCCGGCGAGCGATGAGCAAAGCACCGCTGCTCGATGTTTCTGGGCTGACCATCGCGTTCCCGGGCGGAACGCCGGTCGCCGATTTCGGCTTCCGAGTTGCCGCCGGCGAGACAGTCGCCGTCGTCGGCGAGAGCGGTTCCGGCAAGTCGCTGACCGCGCTCGCGATCATGCGCCTTCTGCCGCGTACCGCCAGGATTGCCACCGGCACCGTGCGATTCCAGGGCCGCGATCTCTTCGCCTTGCCGGAACCGGAGATGCGCAAGGTCCGGGGCCGCGAGATCGCGATGATCTTCCAGGAGCCGATGACTTCCCTCAATCCGGTGCTGACCGTCGGCAAGCAGATCGCCGAGGTGCTGCGCCTGCACGAAGGGCTTTCGGCCGAGTCGGCGAGGAAACGGGCGATCGAGCTTCTCGATCTCGTCCGCGTCGCCGATCCGCATCGCCGTGTCGACGATTTCCCGCACCGCCTCTCGGGCGGCATGCGTCAGCGGGTGATGATCGCGATGGCGGTCGCCTGCACGCCGAAGCTGCTGATCGCCGACGAGCCGACGACCGCGCTCGACGTGACGATCCAGGCCCAGGTGCTGGACCTCCTCGAGAGTCTCCGCCGCGACCTCGGCATGGCGCTGATGCTGATCACCCACGACCTCGGCATCGTCGGCCAATGGGCCGATCGGGTCGTCGTCATGTATGCGGGCCGCGGCGCCGAGGAGGCGGAAGCCGCCGCGCTGCTCGGCGATCCGCTTCATCCCTATACGCGCGGCCTGCTCGCGGCCTCGCCGAGGCTGGACGCCAGCCTTCACTACACCGCCGGAACGCTCCGCGAGATTCCGGGCAGCATCTCATCCGCGATCGGCGAGCCGGGATGCCCCTTCGTCCCGCGCTGCCCGTTGGCACAGCCATCGTGCCGGACCGCGCCGCCGCCGCTGATGCCGGTCCGTCCCGGCCGGCTGCTGGCCTGCCCGCCCGTCGCCGCCACTCTGGAACCGATCGATGCCGCTGCTGTCGGTCGTTGACCTCCACACCCATTTCCGGACGCCGGAGGGCGAGCTTCGCGCCGTCGACGGCGTATCGCTGACCGTCGACAAGGGCGAGAGCGTCGGCCTCGTCGGCGAGTCCGGCTGCGGCAAGTCGACCCTGGGGAAGGCCGTCCTCCGCCTGGTCCAACCGACCTCGGGCTCGGTCGGCTTCGACGGCGAGGAGGTCTCGCGGCTCCCCGCCGATGCGCTCGGACCGTTCCGCCGGCGGGCGCAGATGATTTTCCAGGATCCGTTCAGCTCGCTGAACCCACGGCACACGATCGAGCGAATCCTGACCGCGCCTCTCTACGTCCACGGCATCGGCGACCGGGCAGAGCGCAAACGCCGCGTGCCCCGGATGATCGAGCAGGGCGGCCTGCCGCTCTCGTCGCTCTCCCGATATCCGCATGAGTTCTCCGGCGGCCAGCGCCAGCGCATCGGCATCGCCCGGGCGCTGATCCTGGGACCGGAGCTCGTCGTCTGCGACGAGCCGGTCTCGGCCCTCGATCTTTCGATCCAGGCACAGATCCTGAACCTGCTGGTCGAGATGAAGCGGGAATACGGCCTCTCCTACCTCTTCATCTCCCACGACCTCTCGGTGATCCGCTACTTCGCCAACCGAGTGCTGGTCATGTATCTCGGCCGGATCGTCGAAAGCGCGGCCGGCGCCGACCTCTGGGCGAGGCCGTTGCACCCTTACACGCGTGCCTTGATCCAGGCGATCCCCGATCCGGCAAGACGGCGTCAGGCGGCGCCGATCGGCGGCGATATCGCAAGCCCGCTCGACATCCCGAAGGGGTGCCGCTTCCACCCGCGTTGCCCGATCGCCACCTCGATCTGCACCAAGGTCGATCCGGCGCTCGTCCGGCATGGCGACGGCCACGAGGCGGCGTGCCATCATGCGGGCCAGCTCACCCGCCCGCCCGAGGCCTGAAGAATGTTCTCGCTCGCCGAACTCGAAGCAGCATCCGACGAAGTCCATGCCGTGATCCCGCCGACCGCCCAGCATCGCTGGGCGCTCTTGTCCGAGCGGGTCGGCGGCGACGTGTTCGTCAAGCACGAGAACCACACGCCCTTGGGCGCCTTCAAGTGCCGCGGCGGCGTGACCTATCTCAACCGGCTGAAGCAGCGCGAGCCGAACACGCCGGGCGTGGTCAGCGCCAGCAGCGGCAACCATGGCCAGAGCCTCGCCTATTCGGCCAAGCGCCTCGGCATGCGGGCGATGATCGTGATCGGCGAGACCTCGAACCCCGAGAAACGCGCCTCGATGGCCGCCCTCGGCGCCGAGCTGGTCGATCAGGGAGCGACGACCGAGGAGAAGATCGCGCTCGCCCAGAAGCTTGGCAGCAATGCCGGGCTCCATTTCGTCCCGCCTTGGCACCCCGATCTGGTCATCGGCGTCGCCTCTTATGCGCTCGAGCTGTTCAAGGGCGTGCCCGACCTCGACACCGTCTACGTGCCGATCGGTCTCGGTTCCGGCGCCTGCGGCGTGATCGCCGCCCGAGACGCCCTCGGCCTCAAGACCAGGATTGTCGGGGTTGTATCGGCAAACGCCAACGCCTACGAGCTCTCCTGGAACGCGGACAAGGTGATCGACAAGCCCGGCCGCACGGTCGCCGAGGGCCTGGAGATCGCATCCCCGCACCCCGAGGCGTTCAAATGGCTGAAGCGCGGGCTGGAGCGGATCGTCTCGGTCAGCGAGGACGAGATCCTGGAAGGGATCCGCATTCTCCTCAAGGACACCCACAACCTCGCCGAAGGTGCGGGCTCCGCGGCCTTGGCGGCCCTCCTCAAAGAGAAAGACCGCCAGCGCGGCAAGCGCGTGGCGGTCGTTCTCTCCGGCGGCAACGCCGATGCGGCGCTGATCGGCCGCGCGCTCCAGGGCTGAAGCGCGCGACCGACCTGGTCGCTATTTGGACGCGGTCGTGTACCAGAGCTTGAAGGAATGCGTCTTGAAGTCCTTCAGCTGCTTGTGCACGGCGATGTTCCGGACTGCCTGGAACATGTAGACCATGCCCGACTCTTCCATGTGGCGCTTCTGGATCTCGTGATACATCGCGATGCGCTTGGCCGGATCCGGCTCCATCCGCGACTTGATCCACATGTCGTCGAACCACTCGCTCTTCCAGGCGGCGTTCCATGACGGGAACATGTTCTGCTTGGCTTCGAGGCGGTTGTCCGGGTTGAAGCCGTGGCGCGAGACCATCGCGTCGGCATCCGGGTAGCCCGTCGACCAGACCGACGAAGAGATCTGGTACTCGCGCGAGCGGACCTTGGTCAGGCGCGCGGCGCTGGCCATCTGGTTCAGCTGCAGATCGATGCCGATCTTCGCGGCGTTCGCCTGCACGTGCTGGGCGATATCGGGGAATGGGAAGGTGGTGGCGACGATCAGCTCCTTCTTGAAGCCGTTCGGGAATCCGGCCTCGGTCATCAGCTGCTTCGCCTTGGCGAGGTCGAGCTTGTAGGGAAGCCCTTCCTCGCGCGAGAGCGCGCCGAAGGCACCGAGCGGCACCAAGCTGGCGCGGCCGATGCCCTCGTAGCGCATCACCGTCTTCTCGAGGCCCTGGTAGTCGATCAGGTAGCGGAAGGCCTGGCGGACCTTCGGGTTCGAGAGCTCGGGATCGCTCGTGTTGAAGGAGAGGTAGTAGTACTGGTGGCGCGGCACCCGGACGATGCGGGTGTTCGGATTCTTCTCGATGCTGTCGAGATCCTCAGGGTTGAGGATTCGCGCCATGTCGACGTCGCCCTTCTCGAGCTGAAGGCGCTGCGCCGCCGATTCCGGCACGTGGCGGACGATGACCCGGCGAAGCGGCACCGGGCCCTTCCAGTAGCCGTCGTTGCGTTCGAGGATGAGCGTCTCGTTGGCGGTGTGGGAGCGGAGCTTGTAGGGGCCGACGCAAGCGGAGTTCTGCTTGAGCCAGGCATTGCCATGATCGTCGCCCTTGGCGTTCTTGAGGGCCTCGACCTTGTCGATGGCATAGGCCGAGCGGCCGGTGAACATCGCCGGCAGGATCAGCGATTCCGGATAGGGCTTGTCGAAGGTGACCAGCAGCGTCGAGGGATCGGTCGCCCGGACCGACTTCTCGATGTTCTCCTTGCTGAAGCCCCACTGGGTCAGGCTGGCGGCGTTGCCGAAATTGAGCCAAATGATGCGTCGCATCGACCACGCGGCATCCTCGGCGGTGACCGGGTTGCCGGAGGGATGCTTCAGCCCCTGCCTGATCTTGAAGGTGTAGGTGAGGCCGTCCGGGGATCGCGTCCAGCTCTCGGCCAGATGCGGCAGGAGCTTGCTCGGGTCGTCATAGGCGGTGGTCAGCAGGGAATCACAGACGTTCCCCATGAACTCGTCCGAGTTGACCTCGCCGATCTGGGCGGGGTCGAGGGTGATGACGTCGTCGAGCGCCCAGGCGATCACCATCGTGTCGGATGGCGTCGCCGCCGTCGCGGCACCGGCCGCCATGACCGCGCCGACCACCCCGCCAAGCAACTTGCGCATGCCTCTTCCTCCAGGTTGGAGAGCCAGAATAGAAAATGCCGACAACGGCAAACCAGTAAATTTCCGGAAAACCAGAGCGACGGGAAGGTCAGCCCCGGGTGCGCGCCCGCATCAGGAGACGCTTGAGCTCGGCCAGCTCGTCGGCGACCGCTGCCAGGTCGCGAGGCGGCATCGCCGCCTTCGGCACGGCCGGGGCAGCCGGAGGCTGGGAACGGACCGGCGCCGGTGGCGGAGGCGGCGGTGCCGGCGGCTCGGGTGCTGCCTCGATCTCGCCCGCGGCGTCGCCCGAGCGGTCCCGGAGCAGGCGCTGGACGCCCTTGATGGTGTAGCCATCGCGGTAGAGGAGCTGGCGGATCCGGCGGAGGAGCTCGACGTCCTCCGGCCGGTAGTAGCGGCGGCCGCCGCCCCGCTTCAGCGGACGGATCTGGCTGAACTTGGTCTCCCAGAACCGGAGCACGTGCGAGGGCACGTCCAGATCCTCGGCGACCTCGCTGATCGTACGGAAGGCGCTGGCGGACTTGACGTGCCGCCGGCCCGCCGCGAGTTCGACCTCACCGGTCATGCGCTAGTTTCCACCCCTGCCCCGAGACCCAGCCTAGTCCGAGGTCCCGGACGACGGCGCGGCGAGCGCGTTGTTGATATGGCCTTTGAGCACATGGGAGGCGCGGAAGACGAGGACACGCCGGGGCAAAATCGGAACCTCCTGCCCCGTCTTCGGATTGCGGCCGACGCGCTGGCCCTTCTGGCGCACCGAGAAGGTGCCAAAGGAGGAAATCTTGACCATCTCGCCGCGCGTCAGCGCGTCGGCGATCTCGTCGAGGACCGACTCCACAAGCGCGGCGGACTCGTTCCGCGACAGGCCGACTTCTTGATAGACCGCTTCGCTGAGATGCGCGCGGGTGATCGTCTGCTCGGTCATGGCAGCCTCCCTAGAGCAAAACCTTAGCTCGGCCGAAAAAATCGGTCAACGACAGGGAGATGGCTGTTGATCTTGAGACGAGATGGAGCGCGAAGTGCGGCTTACATCCGAACCAGGGCGGCGCCCCAGGCAAGCCCGCCGCCGATCGCCTCGAGGACGACCACCTGGCCGGGCCTGATGCGGCCGTCGCCGACCGCCTCGTCCAGCGCCAGGGGTACCGAGGCCGCCGAGGTGTTGGCGTGTCGGTCGACCGTCACCACCACCTTCTCCTTGGACAGCCCGAACTTGTCCGCCATGCCGTCGATGATCCGCCGGTTCGCCTGGTGGGGTACCAGCCAGTCGATCTGCTCGGACTTCATGCCGTTGGCATCGAGGGCTTCCTGGATCACCTGGGCCAGCTTCGAGACCGCGTGGCGGAAGACTTCCTTGCCCTGCATCTTGACCACCCCGACCTTGCCGGTCGAAGACGGACCGCCGTCGACATAAAGGGCGTCGTGGCCCCGGCCGTCCGAGTGGAGGTGGGTCGAGAGCACGCCGCGGTCGCCATAGGCCGCCTTCAGGACCACCGCCCCGGCCCCGTCGCCGAACAGGACCGCAGTGCCACGGTCGTTCCAGTCGAGGATCCGGGTGAAGGTCTCGGCGCCGATGACGAGCGCGGTCTCGGCTTGGCCGGCCTTGATGAAGTTGTCGGCGACGGCGAGGGCATAGACGAAGCCGGCGCAAACCGCCTGGACGTCGAAGGCGGCCCCGCGGGTGATCCCGAGCATGGCCTGGACCCGGGTCGCGGTCGCCGGGAAGGTCTCGTCCGGCGTGGTGGTCGCCAGCACGATCAGGTCAACGTCGGCGGCCTTGAGGCCGGCCTGAGCCAGGGCCTTCTCGGACGCCTTGGCCGCCAGATGGGAGGTCAACTCGCCCTCGGCCGCGACGTGGCGCTGGCGGATGCCGGTCCGCTGCTGGATCCACTCGTCGGTGGTGTCCATCTGCCTGGCCAGATCGTCGTTGGTCACCACCTTGGCCGGCAGGTAGGCGCCGGTGCCGACGATCAACGATCGACGGGTCACGCCGGCGCTCCCTTGAGGTCGACCTCGGCGAGCTCGGCCAGCTCCGCCTTCACCTTGTCGAGGAAACCGTGGACGGCCATGTCGTTGGCGACGCCGATCGCGTTGGCGAACCCCAGCGCGTCGGTGCCGCCATGGCTCTTTACCGCGATGCCGTTGAGCCCGAGGAAGACCGCACCGTTGTAACGGCGCGGATCGGTGCGCTCGCGCACCTTGCGAAGCGCACCGCGGCTGAGCAGGTAGCCCAGCTTCGCCAGGATCGAGCTCTTGAAGCTCGACCGGATGAAGTTGGTATAGAGCCGCGCGGTGCCTTCTGCCGTCTTGAGCGCGACGTTGCCGGTGAAGCCGTCGGTCACCACCACGTCGACCGTGCCGGCCGTGATGTCATCGCCCTCGATGAAGCCGTGGAACTCGACCGGGACCTTGCCTTCGCGGAGCGTGACGCCGGCACGCTTCACCTCGTCGTGGCCCTTCATCTCTTCGGAGCCGACATTGAGGAGACCGATGGTCGGCTTCGGGATGCCGAGCACGGCACGCGCGAACATGTCGCCGAGGATCGCGAACTGGACCAGGTTCTCGGCATCGCATTCGACGTTGGCGCCGAGGTCGAGCATGCAGCTCTCGCCGCGCTCGGTCGGGAAGAACGACGCGATCGCCGGGCGGTCGATACCCGGCAGCATGCGGAGCGCCAGCTTCGCCATCGCCATCAGGGCGCCGGTGTTGCCGGCCGAGACGACGCCGGCTGCCCTGCCGTCCTTGACTGCGTCGATCGCCAGCCGCATCGAGGAGTTGCGCCCGGCGCGGAGCGCCACGGACGGCTTGTCCTCGCTCTTCACGACGTCTTCGGTGTGGAAGATGGTGACGCGCTCGGCGAGCGCGCGATATCGCTCGAGCAGCGGCTTGATCCGGGCTTCGTTGCCGAAGATCAGGAAATCGATCGCCGGAAAACGGATCCGGGCCATCTCGGCGCCGTCGATCACCATGTCGGGGGCCTGGTCCCCGCCCATGGCATCCAGCGCTAGCGTCAGCCGCTGGCTCAAGGGTGCAGCCCTCGGCGGCCGGGTGTTATCTCTACCCGGCTATCAGGCCTTGGACGCGACGACCTCGCGGCCGTCGTAATGGCCGCACGCCTTGCAGACGTGGTGAGGACGCTTCTGCTCGCCACAGTTCGAGCACTCGATCACCGTCACCGACGGCAACGCGTGATGGGCGCGGCGCATGTTGCGGCGCGACTTCGAAGTCTTCTTCTTAGGAACAGCCATGGCAACCTACACTTTCGCTGGGCGGGCCTTGCAGCGCGGACGCGCCAACGGCCGCCGGAGACGCATCCACCCATCACGGCCGGCGCGGGCGCTTATGTAGCCGGGAAGCCCCCTTGGGGCAAGCGGCATTAGGGCCCTTTCTTCAGCTTGGAGAGCGCGGCAAAAGGCCCCTCCTCGCCTTCGTTCTCCCCCGAAATCTTAAGCTTTGCCCCCGGCTTCCGCGGATACGGGTCAAGGGCGAGGGAAAGCGCCTGGGCGACCGCCTCCCCGACGTCTATAGCGCCCCCCTCGATCTCCTCCGGATCCTCCGCCTCGGGATCAAGGTCCAGCTCGGTCGCCTCCTGGTGGGTAGGCGCGTACCGCTCGACCAGTCGCTCCGAAAGACGGTTTTCGATCGGTTCCAAGGTGACCACGCAGGTCTGCACGACGTCCGCCTGCCAATCAGCCTCTATCCGGTAGAAAACCCCGGATCTTGAAAGCCTTACCGTCGCCTCCAGGCGCTTGAGGTCGGCTAGGCCGAAGCGCTCGGCCAAGGCCCGTCGCTCGGCTTCCCCGGCGGAGATTTCCATAACCCGCTCGCGCTCGGTGATCTGGTCGAGGAGCACGGGCCGCGCGAATTCGGTTACCTGGGCCATGTCGGCTCAGGCGACAGGCGGAAAGGACACCCGGCCGGCGGCGAGGTCCCCGGTCGACTGGCCGGCAAGCGCCTGGTCGGCTTCCGTGAGGTACGAGGCAAGCCGCGCCACGGGGCCTTCGTCGATCGTCACGGTACCGTAAGCATTCCGACGCAGGGCTTCGACGAGGTCGCCGCCCTCCATGCCCGCGTCGTAGGCAGCGATCCGGCCGTAGAACCCGGTCGCCATCTGCTTGACCCGGCGGCCGACGCCGAGGTCGCCGACGCCGAGCTCGCGCAGCGTGTTGTCGAAGTCGACGAACATGAAATCGAAGACCGCCTGGGCGAGCTCTGCGGTCGCGGCGTGATCGCGCTTCAGGCGCCGGAGCACCAGGTAGGTGTGCAACGCCACCATTTCGTAGCGGCCGTCGAGGGTGTCGGGCACGCCGAGTTCGGTGAATAGGATCGGCCGGCGCGCGGCCTCGACCGCCGCGAGATAGAGCGACTCGGCCGCAGTATTTCCAGTGTCCCGACGCTTGAACAGCCCTGCCAGCACCCTGTCCCTCGTCCTCGCCCCAAGCCGGTTGACAACCCCCGGCCACGCGGCGCAACTAGCCTGATCGAGCCGCCAGGGTCAACCGGGCGGCGGGCGGCGAGGAGTTGGTTTCGATGCGCGTGAGTCGGTTGGCGCCGTTGGCGATGGCCTTGCTGATTGCCGCCTGTGCTCCGATCGTCGACAGCCGGGGCAACCTGCCCGAGACCGAGGACGTGGATAAGATCAGGGTCGGGGCCTCGACCAAGGACGAGGTCGCGATGGTCCTCGGCAGCCCCTCCTCGGTCGCCACCTTCGATCCGAACACCTGGTACTACATCAGCAAGCGGACCGAGACCGTCGCCTTCTTCCGTCCCGAGGTGCTCGAGCAGAAGGTGCTCACCGTTCGCTTCGACGACGCTGGCCTGGTCAGGGAAATCGTGCAGACCGACAAGGAAGCGGCCAAGGAGGTCGATCCGGTCGAGCGGACGACGCCGACGTCGGGCCAGACCTTCAGCATCTTCCAGCAGCTCTTCGGCAACCTCGGCCGCTTCGGCGATGCGCCGCCCAAGCGCGGTGGCCGTCCGCCGGGCACGCCACCGCCGGGATCTTAAGCGTCGCGGCCTTCCCAATGAAAAACCCCGGCAGTCGCCCGCCGGGGTTTTCGTTTACGCGTTCGTCAGCGCATCAGCCGTGAGCGAGAACCGCCAGCAGCAGGAGCGCCACGATGTTGGTGATCTTGATCATCGGGTTGACGGCCGGGCCGGCGGTGTCCTTGTAGGGATCGCCCACGGTGTCGCCGGTCACCGCGGCCTTGTGGGCATCCGAGCCCTTGCCGCCGTGGTGGCCTTCCTCGATGTACTTCTTGGCGTTGTCCCAGGCGCCGCCGCCTGCCGTCATCGAGATGGCGACGAAGAGGCCGGTGACGATGACGCCGAGCAGCATGGCGCCGACCGACGCGAAGGCCTGCGCCTGCCCGGCGATCATCTTGATGATCCAGTAGAGGACGATCGGCGAGAGGACCGGCAACAGGCTCGGGATGATCATCTCCTTGATCGCCGCCCTGGTCAGCATGTCCACGGCCTTGGAGTAGTCGGGCTTGGCCCGGCCTTCCATGATGCCGGGGATCTCCTTGAACTGGCGGCGGACCTCGATGACGACCGAGCCGGCGGCACGGCCGACCGCGGTCATGCCCATGGCGCCGAACAGGTAGGGCAGCAGGCCGCCGATGAGGAGTCCGACGACGACGTAGGGATTGGAGAGCGCGAAGTCGATCGCGCCGACCTTCAGCAGACCCTTCTCGGTGAAGTACTTCAGGTCTTCCGTGTAGGCGGCGAACAACACCAGCGCGCCGAGGCCGGCCGAACCGATGGCATAGCCCTTGGTGACGGCCTTGGTGGTGTTGCCGACCGCATCCAGCGCGTCGGTCGTCTTGCGGACGTCCTTCGGCAGGTCGGCCATCTCGGCGATGCCGCCGGCGTTGTCGGTGACCGGGCCGTATGCGTCGAGCGCGATCACGATGCCGGCGAGAGCCAGCATGGTGGTGACCGCGATCGCAATGCCGAAGAGACCGGCCAGCAGATACGTCGCGATGATGCCGACGCAGATGATGACCGCAGGCATCGCCGTCGCCTCGAGCGAGATGGCGAGCCCCTGGATCACGTTGGTGCCGTGGCCGGTGGTCGAGGACTGGGCGATGCTCTTCACCGGACGGTAGTTGGTGCCGGTGTAGTACTCGGTCGCCCAGACGATCAGGCCGGTGACGATCAGGCCGATCGCGCCGCAATAGAAGAGATGGCGACCGTTGAAGGTCTTGCCGGCGACGGTGTAGTCGACGTTCATGCCGATCACGTAGTCGGTCACCGGCCAGAGCACGATGATCGACAGCACGCCCGAGGCGATGAAGCCCTTGTAGAGCGCGCCCATGATGTTCTGGCTGGCGCCGAGGCGGACGAAGTAGGTGCCGATCACCGAGGTGATGATGCAGGCGCCGCCGATGGCGAGCGGATAGGACATCATCGCCGACGCTTGGGCGCCGGTGAAGAAGATCGAGGCGAGCACCATGGTGGCGACGATGGTCACCGCATAGGTCTCGAACAGGTCGGCGGCCATGCCGGCGCAGTCGCCGACATTGTCTCCGACGTTGTCGGCGATCACGGCCGGGTTGCGGGGGTCATCCTCGGGGATGCCGGCTTCGACCTTGCCGACGAGGTCGGCGCCAACGTCCGCACCCTTGGTGAAGATGCCGCCGCCCAGACGAGCGAAGATCGAGATCAGCGAGGCGCCGAAGCCGAGCGCCACCAGGGCGTCGACGATCGCGCGGCCGTCGGTGCCGACGTTGAGCAGGAAGACGTAGTAGCCGGCGACGCCGAGCAGGGCCAGGCCGACGACCAGCATGCCGGTGACCGCGCCCGCCTTGAAGGCGATCGAGAGCGCATGAGCGAGCCCCTGGCGCGCACCTTCGGCAGTGCGCACGTTGGAGCGCACCGATACGTTCATGCCGATGTAACCGGCGGCACCCGAGAGGATGGCGCCGATCAGGAAGCCGACGCCGACCTTCCAGCCGAGGAAGAAGATCAGGATGACGAAGATCACCGCGCCGACGATGCCGATCGTCGTGTACTGGCGGTTGAGATAGGCCTGGGCGCCCTCCTGGACCGCCTGGGCGATCTCCTGCATGCGCGGCGAGCCGGCGGGAGCCGCCAGGATCGAGCGCGAGGTGACGATGCCGTAGAGCAACGCGAGCACGCCGCAGGCCAGGACGAACAAATGCAGTCCGCTCATGTCCGAAAATCCTCGAAAAGACGGGGAAGGCCGCCCCCGGGCGGCCTGCAAAGGCGGCCGGAACATAACAGACATTTTTCGATACGCAACGGCGGGTTGACCAGCCCCGGAAGGGTCCTGAGACGGCCTCAGGCGGCCTGAACGGCCCGTTCGCGCCGACGGATCGAGGCGAGCCAGAGGGCGGCCGCCGCAGCGACCACGATCGCCGGAAGGACGCCCAGATTGACCGCCTCCCAGCCGAAACGCTGCTGAAGCGCGCCCGACAGGAAGGCGGCGCCGGCCGAGCTCGAAAAGACAAGGAGGTCGTTCAGGCCCTGGGCGGCCGCCTTCTCGGAAGGCGCATAGGTCTCGGTCACCAGGGTCGAGCCGCCGACATAGAGGAAGTTCCAGCCGACCCCGACCAGGACCAGGCCTGAGAAGAAGTGCAGCATCTCGATGCCCGAGAGATTGATCGCCGCGGCAAGTCCAAGCAGGCCGGCCCCGGCCTGCAGGATGCGGACGATGCCGAAGCGTGTGATCAGCGAGCCGGTGACGAAGGACGGCGCGAACATGCCGACCGAGTGCCACTGGATCACGAAGGCCGCATCGGTGAAGGCGAAGCCGCAGCCGACCATCGCCAGCGGCGTCGCGGTCATCACCAGCGTCATCACCGCGTACCCAACCATACCGGAGACGACAGCGACGACGAAGGTCGGCTGGCGGGCGATGACGCCGAGCGGGCGCCGCGGCCCCTCGAGGTCGGCCGCCTTCGGCTTCGGCAGGTGCAGGATTACGACCGGCACGATGGTGGCGAGCCAGAGCCCTGCGATCGCAACGAAGCAGCCGGCAAAGACGAATGCCGGAAACAGCGTCTGCGTCGCCTTCGCGAGCTCCGGCCCCAGCAGAGCCGCGATCACCCCGCCCGCCATGACCAGCGAGATCGCGCGCGGCCGGAAGGCCGGGCTCGCGGCGTCGGCGGCGGCGAAGCGGAAGAAGTGGCCGACGGCGATCGCCGCGCCCATCAGGACGCTGCCGACGGTAAACATCAGGAGCGATCCGAAGAGCACCGAAACGCAGGAGACCGCCGCGCCGACGGATCCGACCAGGAGTCCGCCGACGAATCCCGCCTTGCGCCCGAATCGTCCCATGAGCAGCGAGGCTGGAACCGTCGAGAGCATTGTTGCCGTCATCTGCATCGCCAGCGGCAGCGTGGTCAGCGCCTTGTTCTCGGCAAGCAGGTTGCCGACCAGCGCCGACAGAGTCATGACGACGACCACGCCGCTGAAGAACAGCGACTGGCACGCGACGAGCAGCGTCACCATCCGGCGTTCGGACGCTTGGCTCACTGCATCGGCTTCTCGAAGGCGTTTCGGAAGAGGATGTCGCGTACCTCGCCGGGACCGACGACCTGTGCGGAGACGTTGAGAAGGCGCTCCTTTACGAAGTCGAGATCCTCGAAGCCGGGCTTGATGCGCAAATTCGCCAGTGTGTGCAGGTACTGGATATAGGCATCGACCAGCCGCGGCACCTGGCCCTTCACCCGCAGCATCGCATCGTTGCCGGCGCAGATCAGCGACATCTCGAGCGTCAGGAAGCGGTCGGGTACGCCCCCCTTGAACAGCGGCAGCGTGATGGGCTCGAGCGGCAACGCCACGTTTGGCGGCTCCTTCGGCTTCATCATCTCGGTGACCTTCGCCTCGATCGGTTCGCGATAGAAGGTCCAGGCGGCGAAGCCGCCGCCGCCGAGAAGAGATGCCAGAACCAGGAGAATCAGGATGAGCTTCATGCCGCCTAGAAGTGCCGGTAGCCGCCGGCCGAAAGGGTAACCGGACGGCCTTGCCGATCAAGCACGGTGACGCCGCCGCCGGCCTCGACCCGGCCGATGCAGGTCACGGCCACGTCGGCAAGGCGCTCCGGCAGCTCCATCGGCGCGGTGAACGCCAGCTCGTAGTCGTCGCCGCCGGTCAGAATCGTCTCGATCAATCGCGAGTCGGTCGCAACGGCGGCCTTCGCCGCCGGCGACATCGGCACGCGTTCGATCTCGATCACGATGCGCACACCCGAGGTCTCGGCGATATGACCGAGATCGGCGACGAGACCATCGGAAACGTCAAGTGCAGCGCTCGCCTTCCCGATCAGTGCGCGCCCGAGCGCCAGCCGGGGCTGCGGCAGAAGATAGCGTCCAGCCAGCGTCGCGTTGCCGTCATCGGCGACGCGCCCCTTCAATGCCGCAAGCCCGAGCGCGCCGTCGCCCATCGTTCCGCTGACATAGACGCGGTCGCCCGGCCTCGCCCCCGAACGGCGGAGCGCGCGCCCGGTCTCTACGCGCCCGATGGCGGTCACCGACAAGGTCGCGGGTCCCGGGGTCTTCACGGAGTCGCCGCCGGCGAGCTTGATCCTGAACTCGGCCTGATCCAGGGCGAGACCGCGGACGAAGACTTCTAGCCATGCCTCGTCCGTCGAGGGCGGAAGGATCGTCGCCAGCGTGTAGCAGACCGGCTCGGCACCCATCGCCGCCAGGTCCGAGAGGTTGACGCGAAGCGCCTTGCGGGCGATCAGGTCGGGCGGATCCTGGCTGCGGAAATGGACGTCGGCGACCAACGCGTCGGTGGTGACGGCGAATTCGTGGCCATCGCCTGGACTGATCAGCGCCGCATCGTCGGTGAGGCCCAGCGAACCGGGAAAGCCGGCGGCAAGCGGCTTGAAGAACTTGGCGATGCGGTCGAACTCTCCGAGAGCGGCCGCCATCGCCTTCTACCGCGCCTCGTTCGGACGGGACTCGCGACCGATGCGGTCGAGCACACCGTTGACGAACCCCGGCTCCTTGCCGGCGTAGAAGGCGTGCGCGAGATCGACCCATTCGTTGATCGCGACGCGGAGCGGCACGTCGGCCTTGGCGACGATCTCGTAGGCACCTGCACGCAGGATGGCGCGCAGCACCAGCTCCAGCCGGTCGAACGACCAGCCTTCCGCGAGATGGCTGGCGATCTTCCGGTCGAGGTCTTCGCGACGGTCCGTCACGCCCTCGACCAGATCCTTCAGCATCGCCTCGTCGACCTTCATGCCGGTGTCGCCATCGTCCGGAACCGCGCCTTCGCGAAGCTGCACGTCCCGCAGCGCCGCAGCGGTCGTGGTACCGGTGATCTCCATCTGGTACAGCGCCTGCACGGCGGCAAGCCGCGCCGCGCTGCGCATCGATCCGCCCTTCTGCTTCGGCTTGGCCCCGGTCACGGCTTGACCAGGCCGAAGCGGCGGCGCGCCTCGAACACGGCGAGCGCGGCCTTGGCGGCACCCCCACCCTTATCCTGGTCGTCGGGTTTGGCCCGCACGATCGCCTGCTCCCAGGTCTCGCAGGTGAGGATGCCATTGCCGATCGGCAATGCGAGCTGGACCGCGAGCACCTGAAGCCCCCGCGCGCTCTCGTTGCACACGGTGTCGTAGTGGCTCGTCTCGCCGCGGATGACGCAGCCGAGAGCGACGTAGCCGTCGTATTTCGGGTTGGCACCATGGTGCGCGATGCTGATCACCGCCGGGATCTCGAGCGCGCCCGGCACCGCGATGCGATCGAATGCGACGCCGGCGCTGCGCAGCACCTCGGATGCGCCCTTGAAGAGGAGATCGGAAATCTCCTCGTAGAAGCGGGCCTCGACGATCAAGAAGCTCGGCAAGGCCATCTCAGATCTCGTGATGGGGGATCGCGCGCTGCTCGACGATCTCGAGGCCATAGCCGTCGAGGCCGACGATCGTGCGCTTGGTATTGGAGAGCAGGACCATCCGGCGGACGCCGAGGTCGAGCAGGATCTGGGCACCGATGCCGTAGTCGCGCAGCCCCGTCTCCTTGCCCGGCCCGCCGAGGCGGGCGCGGACGCGGTCGGAGAGGCTGGTCGCATGCGGCTCGCGCAGCAGCACGACGACGCCGCGGCCTGCGCGGCCGATCAAGTCCATCGCCGCCTGCAGCTCGCCGCCGCGGCCCTGGCTGGTGTCCGCAAGCACGTCGTCGAGCACGTTGAGCGCATGCATGCGCACCATCACCGGATCGCCCGAGGCGATGTCGCCCTTCACCAGCGCCACGTGCTCGGCGTAGGAAGCCTTGTTGACGTAGACGATCATCCGGAAGCGGCCGCCATGGCGGCTCTCCAGCGTGCTTTCCTGCAGACGCTCGATCACCGACTCCGTGCGCCGGCGGTGCGCGATCAGGTCGGCTATGGTGCCGACCTTGATGCCGTGCTTCTGGGCGAAGGCCACGAGGTCCGGCAGACGCGCCATCGTCCCGTCGTCGTTCATGATCTCACAGATCACCGACGAGGGGTTGAGGCCGGCCATGCGCGCGATGTCGACGCCGGCCTCGGTGTGGCCGGCGCGGACCAGCGTGCCGCCGTCGCGTGCCACGAGGGGGAAGACGTGACCGGGCGTCGCGATGTCGTCGCGGCCCTTGGTCGGGTCGATGGCGACCGCGATCGTATGGGCCCGGTCGCCGGCCGAGATGCCGGTGGTGACGCCCTCCTTCGCCTCGATGGAGACGGTGAAGGCAGTCTGGTGCCGGCTCGCGTTCTGGCGCGACATCAGCGGCAGGCCCAGGCGCTCGACCCGCTCGCGGGTCAGCGCCAGGCAGATCAGGCCGCGGCCGTAGCGAGCCATGAAGTTGATCTGCTCCGGCGTCGCGAATTGAGCCGGGATCACGAGGTCACCCTCGTTCTCGCGGTCCTCGTCGTCGACCAGGATGAACATCCGGCCGTTGCGCGCCTCCTCGACAACTTCCTCGATCGAAGAGAGCGCGGTGCGGTAGAGGGAGGCGAGCGCCGCCGCCTGGGTCATCGGGCCAACTCCGTCTCCCTCAGCCGCTCGACGTAGCGGGCGAGGAGGTCGATTTCGAGATTGACGCGGCTGCCTTGCCCAAGCCGGCGAAAGGTCGTCTGCGTCCAGGTGTGGGGGATGATGTTGACGCCGAAGCGCCGTCCGTCAACCTCGTTGACGGTGAGGGAAACGCCGTCGATGCAGATCGAGCCCTTGGAGGCGATGAAGCGGGCGAGCGGTTCCGGCGCCTCGAAGACGATCCGGTGGCTCGCTCCCTCCTCCTTGACCGAGACGACGGCGCCGACGCCGTCCACATGGCCGGAGACGAGGTGACCGCCGAGCTCGTCGCCGAGCCTGAGCGCACGCTCCAGGTTGACTTCGGTGCCTTCCTTCCAGGTGCCCAGCGTCGTGACCGAAAGGGTTTCTCCCGACGCGTCGACCGCGAAGCGGCCCTGCTCCTTCTCGACCACGGTCAGGCAGCAGCCTGAGCATGCGATCGAGGCACCGATATCGACGGTCGAGGTGTCGAAGCCGGTCGCAATCACGAAACGCCTGTCGCCGCGGTCGGCGACGGACGCGACGCGCCCGACATCGGTGACGATCCCTGTGAACATGGGCCGATACCTACGCTGTTCGGGCGTAGGTTTCCATCACATCGTCGCCGAGCGCGACCTGGCCTATCCGCTTCCAGCGCGGCGCCTGGGCCAGCCGCTCGACGCCGATCGCCGCCGCCGCCGGGATCCCGTCGCCGCCGATCACGATCGGGGCGCGGAACCAGACCAGCCGGTCGACGCATTGAGCCGCCATCAGGCTCGCGATCAGCCGACCGCCGCCCTCGACCAGGAGGCGGGTGAGGCCGCGCCGGCCGAGAATCTTGAGCGCGGCGCCGATGTCGGGGCGCCCCACCTCCTCCGCCGGGACCTCCAGCACCTCGACGCCGAGATCGACGAACGCCTTGACCCTGAGGGGGTCGTTTCCGGGAAGCGCCATGATCCAGGTCGGCACCTCGCGCGCGCTCATCACCAGCTGCGAGGTCAGCGACAATCTCAACCGACTGTCGACGACGATGCGAACCGGCTTCCGGTGTTCGGCGCCCGGCACCCGAACCGTGAGCTTCGGATCGTCGGCCATCGCAGTGGCGACGCCGACCATGATCGCGTCGTGATCTGATCGCAGCCGATGGCCTTCCTGGCGCGCCATCTCGCCGGTGATCCACTGGCTTTCGCCGGCGTGAGTGGCGATGCGGCCGTCGAGGCTGGTCGCCAGCTTCGCGGTCACCATCGGCCGGCCTTCCGCGATCCGGGTGAGAAAGCCGAAATTGATCTCGCGCGCGGCCGCCGCCCCCTCGCCGACCTCCACCGGGATGCCAGCCGCACGAAGCTTGGCAAAGCCCTGGCCCGAGACGCGCGGATCCGGGTCCTCGATCGCCGCCACGACGCGGGCGACGCTGGCCGCGATCACCGCCTCGTTGCAGGGCGGCGTCTTGCCGTGGTGCGAGCAAGGCTCCAACGTGACGTAGAGGGTGGCACCCCGTGCTTTGGCGCCGGCGGCGGCGAGCGCCACCGTTTCGGCATGCGGCCGGCCCCCCTTCTGGGTCCAGCCCTCACCGACGATTTGTCCATCCTTGACCAGCACGGCGCCGACCGCCGGATTGGGCCAGACCTCGCCTAGTCCCCGCACCGCGAGGACAAGCGCCCGCTCCATCCAGTCGCGGTCGGTGCTCATCGGATCATCGAGGACCTCAGTCCTCGGCGTCGTTGCCGATCTTGCCGACGAAATCGCCGAAGTCCTTGGCCTCGCGGAAGTTGCGATAGACCGAGGCGAAGCGCACATAGGCGACTTGGTCGAGGTTCGCCAGCGACTCCATCACCAGCTCGCCGACGACGCTGGACGGGATCTCGCTCTCGCCCATGCTTTCGAGGCGGCGCACGATCGAGTTGACGACGCGCTCCAGCCGCTCGGCGTCGATCGGCCGCTTGCGGAGCGCCAGCTGCAGCGAGCGCGCCAGCTTGTCTCGATCGAAAGGCGCGCGCTTGCCGGTCTTCTTCACGATCGTCAGCTCTCGCAGCTGCACGCGTTCGAAGGTGGTGAAGCGCGAGCCGCAGGCCGGACAGAAGCGCCGGCGGCGGATCGCGGAATTATCCTCGGTCGGACGCGAGTCCTTGACCTGAGTATCTTCGTGACCGCAGAACGGGCACCGCATTTTCCTTCTCCCCCCGAACGACGATCAGAGCGACTGGTAGATCGGGAAGCGCTCGCAGAGCCGCTTCACCTCGGCGCGCGCCTTCGCCTCGGCGGCGCCGTTGTCTTCCGGATTCTTCGCGAGCCCGTCAAGCACGTCACCGATCAGCTCGCCGACCTGCCGGAACTCCGCCACGCCGAAGCCGCGGGTGGTCGCCGCCGGCGTGCCGAGACGGATGCCCGAGGTGATCGTCGGCTTCTCGGTGTCGAACGGGATGCCGTTCTTGTTGCAGGTCATGTGCGCGCGCTCGAGCGAGGCTTCGGCCGCTTTGCCGGTCAGCTTCTTCGGGCGCAGGTCGACCAGCATCAGGTGGCTGTCGGTGCCGCCGGTGACGATCGCCACGCCCCGCTTCACCAGCACGTCGGCCAGTGCCTTGGCGTTGTCGACGACCGCGCGGGCATAGAGCTTGAACTCCGGTCTAAGCGCCTCACCCAGCATCACTGCCTTAGCGGCGATCACATGCATCAGCGGACCGCCCTGGAGGCCGGGGAAGACCGCGGAATTGAGCTTCTTCCCGATCTCCTCGTCATTCGCGAGGATCATGCCGCCGCGCGGTCCGCGCAGCGTCTTGTGGGTGGTCGTGGTGACGACATGCGCATGCGGCAGCGGACTCGGGTAAACGCCGCCGGCGACGAGGCCGGCGAAATGCGCCATATCGACCATCAGGTGGGCACCGACCGAGTCCGCGATCTTGCGGAAGCGCGCGAAGTCGATGATCCGCGGCACACCGGAGCCGCCGGCGATGATCATCTTCGGCTTCTCGGACTTCGCCAGCCGTTCGATCTCGTCGTAGTCGATCTGCAGGTCGTCGCGGCGGACACCATACGACACGATGTTGAACCACTTGCCCGACAGGTTCGGGGCGGCGCCGTGAGTGAGGTGTCCGCCCGCGGCCAGCGACATGCCGAGCACCGTGTCGCCGGGCTTGAGCAGCGCCAGGAACACGGCCTGGTTCGCCTGGGCGCCCGAGTGCGGCTGGACGTTGGCGAACTTGCAGTCGAACAGACGCTTGGCCCGCTCGATCGCCAACGTCTCCGCCTCGTCGACGAACTCGCAGCCGCCGTAGTAGCGCTTGCCCGGATAGCCTTCGGCGTACTTGTTGGTCAGCACCGAGCCGGCCGCTTCGAGAACCGCGCGGCTGACGATGTTCTCCGAGGCGATCAGCTCGATCTGCTCGCGCTGGCGGCCAAGCTCGCGGTTGACGGACGCAGCGATCTCCGGGTCGCGCTCGGCGAGGCTTGCGGCAAAGAAACCGTTAGGCGTGACGTTAGGCTTTGCAGTCATCAGTTCCTCAAGAAGCGGGCGTCAGCTTGGCGACACGCTGCACGTGCCGGCCGCCGTCGAACGGTGTGGTGAAAAAGACCCTCAACGCAGCCTTGGCGGTCTCGACGCCGATGAGGCGTTGGCCGACCGCCATCACGTTGGCGTCGTTGTGCTGGCGGGTGAGCCGCGCCGAGGTCTCGTCATGGACGAGAGCGCAGCGGATCCACGGGTGACGATTGGCGGCGATCGAGATGCCGATGCCGGTACCGCAGACGACGACACCGCGCGCGATCTTGCCGGCCTTGATCGCGTCCGCCATCGCCCGCCCGAAATCCGGATAGTCGACCGACCTCGTGGCGGAGTCGGTGCCGAGGTCGAGCACGCCGAAGCCCAAGGCGTCGAGCTCAGCCTTGAGCGCTGCCTTGAGTTCAAAGCCGGCGTGGTCGGAAGCGATCCCGATGATCTCTTTGTCTGGCATCTCGTCACAACGGCGCGGAAGGAAACCCAACAAAACTCTACCATATCTCCGGCCTCGCGGACAATTCGACACAAGCTATTGGCGCTTTCGAGCCCGCCCCGCTGCTTCGGAAGTCGGTGCCAGAACTGCCTTGGGCCAAATAGTCAAAGACTAGGGTGAAATAAACAGATCTTTCTCTTATAGGAGAATTGACACTTGATTTACCCCATGCAAAGAGAAGCTCGGGGAGTGCCTAACAACAAAGGTTCGAAGCCATGGCCGAACGCACAGAACCCCGGAAAGTCCCCCATGACGAGTTGCTGCGGATGACCACGGACGTGGTATCTGCTTACCTTTCTCAGAACCGCCTGGTCGCCCTCGACGTGCCCAATGTCATCGGCACGGTCTATTCCTCGCTTGCTGGCCTTAACGGCCACGGCAAAGTCCAGCCGGTCGATGCGCCGAAGCCCGCGGTCGCGATCAAGCGCTCGGTGATGCCCGATCACATCGTCTGCCTCGAGGACGGCAAGAAGCTGAAGATGCTGAAGCGGCACCTGCGCACGACCTACGGGATGAGTCCCGAGGAATACCGGGCGAAGTGGGGCCTGCCGGCCGACTATCCAATGGTCGCCCCCAACTACGCTGCGCAGCGCTCGGATTTCGCCAAGAAGATCGGGCTCGGCCGCGGCCGGCGCCGCCGCTAGCCCAAAAAGAAACGGCCCGGCGAAGCGCCGGGCCGTCCCTTCGAGCGATCCCGAGATGGGATTACATCTCGGAGTACTTGCCGTCCTTGAAGACGTACCAGACGTAGGCGGCTTCCTTGACGTCGCCCTTGGCGTCCCAGGCGAGCTTGCCCAGAACGGTGTCGGCGGTCATGCCCTTGAGGGCGGCGGAGACCTTCGCGACGTCGGTCGAGCCAGCCTTCGCGACGGCAGCGGCCCACGCCTGGAAGGCGGCGTAGGTGTAGAGGGTGTAGCCCTCAGGGTCGTAGTTCGCGGCCTTGAACTTCTTGACCACGTCCTCGGCGGTCTTGAGCTTCCGCGGATCCGGAGCGAAGGTCATAAGCGTGCCCTGGCCGGCCGGTCCGGTGATCTTCCAGAACTCGTCGGTGACCAGCGCGTCGCCCGACACGAGCAGCGCGTTCAGGCCCTGCTCGCGCGACTGGCGGACGAGCAGACCGGCTTCGGTGTGGTAGCCGCCGAGATACATGGCATCCACGCCGGCGGCCTTCATCTTCGAGACCAGCGCAGTGAAGTCCTTGTCGCCCTGGGTGATGGCTTCGTACATCACTTCGGTGAGGCCAGCGGCGTTCATCGCCTTCTTGGTCTCGTCGGCGAGGCCCTTACCGTAGGCCGACTTGTCGTGGATGATCGCGACCTTCTTGCCCTTGTACTGCGAGGCAAGGAACTTGCCGGCGACCAGGCCCTGGGCGTCGTCGCGGCCGCAGGTGCGGAACACGTTGTTCCACTTCTTCGAGGAGGCTTCCTCGGTCAGCGCCGGATTGGTCGAGGCCGGCGTCATCTGCAGGATGCCGCTCTCGTTGTAGATGGCCGAGGCCGGGATCGAGGAGGACGAGCAGAAGTGCCCGGCCATGAACACGATCTTCTTGCCCGCCATCTGGTTGGCGACGGCCACCGCCTGCTTCGGATCGCAGGCATCGTCGCCGACTTCGAGCTTGAGCTTCTTGCCCATCACGCCGCCCTTGGCGTTGATGTCGGCGACCGCCATCTCGGCGCCGCGCTTCATCTGCTCGCCGAAGGCCGCGTACTGGCCGGTGATCGGACCGGCGGTCGCGACCACGATATCCTGCGCCGAAGCCGGGACCGCGGCGAAGGCCGCGACGGCGACAGCAGCGAGGAGCGAGGACGTCAATTTACGCATGTTGGTTCGGCTCCCTGTCGTTGAAAACTGCCTGCATCGAAGCAGGCCAAACTAAGCTCCCGGCCGCGGAATGCGGACGGCGATGGTGAAATGCTACCCTAAGCCCCAACCGCTTGCTAGCGGCGCTCGCGCCAGCCGAGCAGGCCGTCGCGCTCGTAGATCCAGGGGTACTGCCCGACCATCTTTCGGACCTGGGTCAGACGGAATCCCAGGCTGCCGATCGCGATCGTCACCACGGCCGCGACCAGATAAGGCGGGACGGCAAGGAGCTTGCCTCCGAACAGCAGCACCAGCATCAGGCGGTCGGCTGCAGCCAGCATCAAGCCGTAGACGATCATGTGCCAATAGGGTCGCCAGGTATGGGCGAGCGCCTGGCCGGTCTGCCAGGCAGCGGCGCCGAACATCACCAGCGTCACCAGGACGAAGAGGCCGAAAGAGGTTCCGAGAATCTCGCTCATCTCAATGGCCGCCTTCGAGATAGGCAGCGCGCACCTCGCGGTTCGCCAGCAGCTCCTTACCGGTGCCCTGGAGGACGACGCGGCCATTGGCCAGCACATAACCTCGATGCGCCAGCGAGAGAGCGTGAAAAGCGTTCTGCTCGACCAGGAAGACGGTCATCCCTTCCTTCTCGTTGATGTCGCGGATCACCGAGAAGATCTGCTTCACGATCATCGGCGCCAAGCCCAGCGACGGCTCGTCGAGCAGGAGAAGCCTGGGGCGGCTCATCAGCGCGCGGCCGATCGAGAGCATCTGCTGCTCGCCGCCCGAGAGCGTGCCGGCGCGCTGGGCCTTCCGCTGATCGAGGATCGGGAAGAGGCCGAAGACGCGTTGGCAATCCGCCTCGTAGTACTGCGGATCGGCGACTGTGGCACCCATCTGCAGGTTCTCGAGCACAGTCATGCGCGGGAAGATGCGGCGGCCTTCCGGCGCCTGGGCGATGCCGAGACGGACGATCTCGAAGGTCGGGCGCTGCGAGATGTCGCTGCCTTCGAAGAGGATCTTGCCGCCGGAAGCGCGTGGGCTGCCGCAGATCGTCATCAGCAGCGTGGTCTTGCCGGCCCCGTTGGCGCCGATCAGCGTGACGATCTCGCCCTTCCTGACGTCGATGTCGACGCCGTGCAGCGCCTGGATATGGCCGTAGGAGGTGGAGACGCCCTGGATCGAGAGCATCAGATCCTGCCCTCCTGGTGGAGGTCGCCGGCGACCTCGGGCGGGATCTGGTCGGTCTCCTCCTCGCCGAGATATGCCCGGATCACCGCAGGGTCGCTTCGGACCTCTGCGGGCGTGCCGCCGGCGATCATCCGGCCGTAGTCGAGCACGACGATGTGGTCGGAGATTCCCATGACCACGCTCATGTCGTGCTCGATCAGGAGGATGCCGATCTTGTGCTGGTCGCGGATCTCGATCAGCAGCTCGCGGAGCTCGGCGGACTCGCGCGGGTTGAGACCCGCCGCAGGCTCGTCGAGGCACAGCAGAACTGGCCGCGTGCACATCGCGCGCGCGATCTCGAGCCGGCGCTGCGAGCCGTAGGGAAGGTTGCCGGCTTCCCAGTCGGCCTGAGACGTCAGCCCCAGGCGATCGAGCCAGAGCCTGGCGAGATCGATCGCATCCCGCTCGGCGTCGCGATAGCTCTTGAGCCCGAACAAGCCGGCGAGCGTATAGCCGGATGCCCGCATCAGCACGTTGTGCTGCGCGATGATCAGGTTCTCGAGCACGGTCATGCGCGGGAACAGGCGGATGTTCTGGAAGGTCCGGGCGACACCGGCCTGCTGGGCAATACGGAACCCGTCCATCCGCTCGAGCAGGAACTCGCCGCGGGCGCCGGTCAGCTTCAAGCGTCCGACCGGCGCGTTGTAGAAGCCGGTCAGGCAGTTGAACACCGTGGTCTTGCCGGCGCCGTTCGGGCCGATGATTGCTGTGATCTCGCGATCGTACGCGGTGAACGAGACGTCGTTGACGGCGACGAGACCGCCGAAGCGCATCGTCAGGTGATCGACCTGGAGCAGCGGCGTCCTAGTCATCCGCGCCGGCCTTCGCTGCCTCCGGCAGGCGGATCGACGGGTCGCGGTGCGCGAGCAAGCCGCGCGGACGCCAGATCATGATGCCGACCATCGCCGCACCGAAGGCCAGCATGCGGTACTGGGCCAGCTCGCGGAAGAACTCGGGGATGCCGATCAGCAGCACCGCGGCCAGCACGACGCCGATCTGGCTTCCCATGCCGCCCAGCACGACGATCGCCAGGATCACCGCGGATTCGATGAAGGCGAAGCTCTCGGGGCTGATGAAGCCCTGGCGCGTGGCGAAGAAGGCGCCGGCGAATCCGGCGAACATCGCGCCGATGGCGAAGGCGGTAAGCTTGGTGTTGGTCGGATTGATGCCGAGCGCCCGGCAGGCGATCTCATCCTCGCGCAGCGCTTCCCAGGCGCGCCCGATCGGCAGCTTGCGGATGCGAAGAGTGAACGAGTTGGTGACCAGCGCCAGCGCCAGGATCAGGTAGTAGAGGAAGACGATCCGATGCTCGGGCGAAAAATCCAGGCCGAAGAACTGATGGAACGAGGTCGTTCCTTCCGGCGGATTGGCGGTGAACGGCATGCCGAGGAACGACGGTCGCGGGACGCCGCTGATGCCATTGGGGCCGCCCGAGAACGACGACCAGTTGAGCAGCACGATGCGGATGATCTCGCCGAACCCCAGCGTGACGATCGCGAGATAGTCGCCGCGAAGGCGCAGCACCGGGAAGCCCAGAATCACGCCGAAGAACGCGGCGAAGAGGCCGGCGAGCGGCAGGCAGGCCCAGAACGACCATCCGAACTCGTGTGCGATGATCGCGTACGAATAGGCGCCGACCGCGTAGAAGGCGACGTAACCCAGATCGAGCAGGCCGGCGAGGCCGACGACGACGTTGAGGCCCCATCCCAGCATCACGTAGGTGAGCACGAGGATGCCAAGGTCGAGCAGGTAGCGCGACGTCGTCGGCAGGAACGGGAAGATCACCGCGAAGATCACGAAGACCGGACCGAACCAGCGCCCGACAAAGGCGGCCGCATCGCCGAGCCGATTGCCCTCGTCGCGCTCGACGACGGCGGAAAGTCCGAAATAGAGCCAGGTGGCACGGATCGCGATAACTGCCGCCGCCATCACGCTCAGGTTCGTGATGACCGGATACGGGTTCTTGACGAACGGCATGCCGATTGCGATCGCCGCGGAGACCAGCAGGATCGGCAGGCGCCAGGACGTATTGTCGAGAAGGCCGAGCGCGATCCGGCCGACGAGAACCAGCGCCACCGTGATTGCCACGTCGCCGAAGCGGGTGACCACGGTGATGCCGTGCCCGCCCGAGACGTCGACGGTCTGGAAGCCGATCATCGGCAAGGCCAGCATGAAGGCGACGAAGGCCGCGAGCCCGGCGTCCTTAAGGAGGGCTCGGACGTCCATCAGACCTTCTCGATGTCGGGTTTGCCGAGAAGCCCGGTCGGCTTGAAGATCAGAGTCAGCACCAGGATCACGAAGACCGCGACGTCCTTGTACTCGACGCTGAAATAGGCCGACCAGAAGGCCTCGATCAGGCCGATCAGCAGGCCGCCGAGCATGGCGCCCGGAAGCGAGCCGATTCCGCCCAGCACCGCCGCGGTGAAGGCCTTAACGCCGGCGAGGAAGCCGATGAAGAAGTCGATGACACCGTAGTACAGCGTCACCATCATGCCGGCGACAGCGGCAAGCATCGCGCCCATCACGAAGGTCAGCGAGATCGTGCGGTTGACGTCGACGCCGACCAGAGCCGCCATGCCCATGTCCTGCTCGCAGGCGCGCTGGGCGCGGCCGAGGGCGGTGCGCTGGATCAGCAGCGTGAATCCAGCCATCAGCGCGATGGTCAGCACGACAATGATGATCTGGATGTAGCTGAGCCGGACGGTGAAGCCGCCTCCCTGGAAGAACTCGAAGCCACCGGTGATCACCGGCTGCATCGGCTTGACGCGCGCGCCCTGGACCAGCTGAACGTAGTTCTGCAGGAACAGCGACATGCCGATCGCCGAGATCAGAGGCGCCAGGCGGAAGGAGCCTCGGAGCGGCCGATAGGCGATGCGCTCGACCGACCAGCCGTAGGCGGCGGTGAACACCATCGCCGACAGCAGGACGACCAGAAGCGCCAGCGGGATGAAGGTGATGCCGCCGAGCCCCAGCACGATGAAGGTGATGATCGAGATGAAGGCGCCGATCATGTAGACCTCGCCATGGGCGAAGTTGATCATGCCGACGATGCCGTAGACCATGGTGTAGCCGATGGCGATCAGGCCGTAGATCGCGCCCAGCGTCACACCATTGATCAGCTGC
>JAEULB010000018.1 GCA_016792585.1 Rhodospirillaceae bacterium | reverse complement strand
GAGGCGGGATTGCCGCCGGAGATGCTGTCGGTGCTGACCGGCCGGCCCGAGGACATCGGCGACGAGATGATCGTCAACGAGAACATCGACCTCGTCACCTTCACCGGCAGCGTCCGCACCGGCAAGTACATCGCGGCCAAGGCCGGGTATCGCCGCGTCGTGCTCGAGCTCGGCGGCAACGATCCGCTGATCGTCATGGAGGATGCCGACCTCGACAAGGCGGCGGAGCTGGCCGTCGCCGGCGCCACCAAGAATTCAGGCCAGCGCTGCACGGCGGTGAAGCGCATCCTGGTGGTCGAGTCCGTCGCCGACGCCTTCGCCGAGCTGGTCACAGCCAAGGCGAAGAAGCTCAAATGCGGCGACCCGATGGATCCGGCGACCGACGTCGGCACGGTGATCACCGAGGACGCGGCCAAGCTGTTCCAGCGCCGTGTGGTCGATGCGACCAAGGTCGGCGCCCAGCTCCTGCACGGCAACGACCGCAAGGGCGCCCTGTTCCCGCCGACCGTGGTCGACCGCGTGCCCTACGACTGCGAGCTGGTGCGCGAGGAGACCTTCGGGCCGGCGATCCCGATCATCCGGGTCAGGGACATCGATGACGCGATCCGGGTCTCGAACTCGACCGCCTACGGCCTGTCGTCCGGCGTCTGCACCAATCGCTTCGACTACATCCAGCGCTTCATCGAGGCGCTCGACGTCGGTACCGTGAACATCTGGGAAGTGCCCGGATACCGGATCGAGATGTCGCCCTTCGGCGGCATCAAGGATTCCGGCCTGGGATACAAGGAAGGCGTCAAGGAGGCGATGAAGAGCTTCACGAATGTGAAGACGTATTCGCTTCCCTGGCCCACATAATTAGGAAACGCTTCAAAAAAGGGTAACAGGGTTCGCCTACAGGCTTCACGCATCAAACAGGGGAGATCGACCATGACACGTTTACGCCTTTGGATGCCGCTCGCCATCGCGGCGGCGGCGCTGCTCGCGTTACCGTCCGAGACGATGGCGCAGAAGACTCGCCTCACCGTCTACACGGCGCTCGAGAACGACCAGCTCGGCCCCTACAAGGCCGCCTTCGAGGCCGACAATCCCACCGTCGAGATCGCCTGGGTGCGTGACTCCACGGGCGTCATGACCGCGCGCCTCCTCGCCGAGAAGGACAACCCCCGCGCCGACGTGATCTGGGGCCTCTCGGCCTCGTCGGTCGTGCTTTTCGAGAACATGGGCATGCTGACCGGCTACACGCCGAAGGGTGCCGAGGCCCTGAAGCCGGTGTTCAAGGACGCCAAGAACCCGGCGATGTGGACCGGGATGGACGCCTACCTCTCGGTCGTCTGCTTCAACACCAAGGAAGCCGAGAAGACCAAGGCGCCGGCGCCGAAGTCGTGGAAGGACCTGACGAACGCCGCCTACAAGGGCCAGATCGTCATGCCGAATCCCGCGTCGTCCGGCACGGGCTATCTCACCATCGCCGCCTGGCTGCAGGTGATGGGCGAGGCCGAGGGCTGGAAGTTCATGGACGCGCTGCACCAGAACATCGCGGTCTACACCCATTCCGGCTCGGCGCCCTGCGTGCAGGCGGCGACCGGCGAGCGCCTGCTGGGCATCGGCTTCGACATGCGGGGCGCTACCGAGAAGACCAAGGGCGCGCCGATCGACCTGATCCTCCCGAGCGAAGGCGCCGGCTGGGAGATGGAGGCGACCGCCATCGTCAAGGGCACCAAGAACATGGAAGCCGCCCA
>JAEULB010000004.1 GCA_016792585.1 Rhodospirillaceae bacterium | reverse complement strand
GGCCCCGACGACATCTACGTCTCTCCCAGCCAGGTGCGCCGCTTCGGCCTTCGCACCGGCGACACGGTCGAGGGACAGATCCGCAGCCCCAAGGAAGGCGAGCGCTACTTCGCCCTCCTCAAGGTCAACAACATCAACTTCGAGGATCCTGAGAAGGTCCGTCACAGGATCAACTTCGACAACCTGACGCCGCTCTACCCGGACGAGCGCCTGCATCTCGAGATCGAGGTGCCGGACGTGCTGCCGCCGCCCAAGCCGAAAGAGAAGGAGCCGAAGGACAAGGAGATCAGCGCGGCGAAGACCGGCCGGCTGGAACTCGCCCGCGAGGCCGATCGCAAGGATCTCGTCCGCAAGGACGTCACCACCCGCGTCATCGACCTGATCGCGCCGCTCGGCAAGGGCCAGCGCGCGCTCATCGTGGCACCGCCGCGCACCGGCAAGACGGTGATGCTGCAGAACATCGCGCATGCCATCGCCCAGAACCATCCCGAGGTCTACCTGATCGTGCTGCTCATCGACGAGCGGCCGGAAGAAGTGACCGACATGGCGCGCTCGGTGCGCGGCGAGGTCATCTCCTCGACCTTCGACGAGCCGGCGACCCGCCACGTGCAGGTGACCGAGATGGTGCTCGAGAAGGCCAAGCGCCTGGTCGAGCACAAGCGCGACGTGGTGATCCTGCTGGACTCGATCACGCGCCTGGCGCGCGCCTACAACACCGTGGTGCCGTCGTCGGGCAAGGTCTTGACCGGCGGTGTCGACGCCAACGCGCTGCAGCGCCCGAAGCGCTTCTTCGGTGCCGCCCGCAACATCGAGCACGGCGGCTCGCTGACGATCATCGCGACCGCGCTGATCGATACCGGCAGCCGCATGGACGAAGTGATCTTCGAAGAGTTCAAGGGCACCGGTAACTCGGAAATCATCCTCGACCGCAAGCTCTCCGACAAGCGCACCTTCCCTTCGATCGACATCACCAAGTCGGGCACCCGCAAGGAAGAGCTGCTGGTCGACAAGGGCCAGCTCGCCAAGATGTGGGTGCTCCGCCGCGTGCTGATGCCGATGGGCCCGGTCGACGCGATGGAGTTCCTGCTCGACAAGCTGAAGCACTCCAAGACCAACAACGACTTCTTCCAGGCGATGAACACCTGAGCCGGAAGACAGGCGAGAGACGAAGAAGGGCGGGAGAGATCCCGCCCTTCTTGTTTTCAGGCCGCTTGAACCTCGGCGGCAATCCGCCGGCCCTCGGTCGCCTCGACTTGCGCAAGATCGTACGCTGTCTGCAGGTTCATCCAGAACGCGGCGTCGTTTCCGAAGAAGCGGGCGAGCCTGAGCGCGGTTTCCGCGGTCAGCGCGCGCCTCCCTCCGATGACGTCGTTGATCCGCTGCGGCGGGACGCGCAGCTTGAGAGCCAGGGCTGTTCCGGAGAGGTCGCGAGCCTCCAGCTCTTCCTTGAGGATCAGGCCAGGATGAACGGCGAAGGAGAGCGGCATCGCCCTAGTGGTAATCGACGATCTCGACGTCTTGCGCATGGCCGTCCTCGAATTTGAATACCAACCGCCACGGCCCGTTGATGGTCATGGCCCAACAGCCGCGGCGATTTCCGGTCAGCTTGTGAAGACCGACGCTCGCCAGCGGGCTAAGGCTGGCTAGCGAGGTTGCCGCCTGAAGGGTGGACAACCTCGCTCTCGCCTTGCTCTCGTCCAGGCCCCGGAACTTGCTGCGGCCGGTCTCGGCGAAGAGACGCGTGTCGCGGTTCCGGAATGAGACGATCATTCGGTCGGCAGTTTAGAACGTGCCACGTGCCACGGCAAGCGTTCTGCCTACCCGTTGTTCGCGAACGCCTTTGCCACCGCGGGACGGGCAGCCATGCGGGCGGCCCAGGCCTTGACGTTGGCGAGGCCGGGTGCTGCGTCGATCAGCGCCTTCCGCGCGGCCACCACCGGGTAAAGGGCGATGTCGGCGATCGAGCATTCGCCGGCGATGTAGTCCTGGCCTTCGAGCTGCTTGTCGACGACGCCGAGCTGGGTCAGCAGCCGCTGCTCGAAATAGGCGGTGTTGCCCGCGTCCTTCACCGGCACATGGCTCGAGACGTAGAAGATGCTCGACGAGGTCGGCGCGACGTCGGTGGTCGCCTGCATGAACCACTGATAGGCGAGCGCCCGCTTGGCCGGGTCCTTCGGGATCAGCTTGCCCGACTTCTCGGCGGCGTAGAGCACGATCGCGCCGGACTGCGCCAGCGTCACCGGCTTGCCGCCGGGGCCGTCCGGATCGACGATCGCCGGGATCGCGCCGGCCGGGTTGATCTTCAGGTATTCGGGCTTCTTGCCGTCGCCCTTGGCGAGGTCGAGCTTGTGCACCTTGTAGGCAAGCCCGCACTCCTCGAGCGCGACGGTGGCGCGCCGGCCGTTGCCGGTGGAGGCGGTGTAGAGATCGATCATCTGGGCGTTTCCGTGGTTGGGGATTGGCGATGCCGGCACCCTAGCCTCAATGCGTCGGGTTGGACATGGGCCGACCGAAGGTCGTAACTTTAGGAAGCCCTCACAACCTCACGCAAGGGACGGCGATGACGCTCGATGGGGCCGACCAAACGCCGGCGATGCCGTCTTCAAGCATCTGGTCGCGGGCGCGCTCGATCGTGCGTCTCTGGGGCGAGCTCGAGGAGCGGCCGTGTCCGCTCTGCGGCTCGGCCGAGCGCTGGCCGGTGGTGCGCTACGAGCGCTTCTTCCTGCCCATCGAGGTCGCGATGTGCCGGGGCTGCGGCTTCGTCTATGCCGCGCGCATGTTCGACGCCGCCGGCGCCGAGCGCTTCTACCAACGAACCTATGCCGATCTGATGTACGACCGCCGGCCGGACGTGACCAAGGAGATGATCGACTCCAGCGCGCATCACGGCCGCTTCCACCTGGACCGCATCAACGAGATCGTGCCGAAGTTCTCGGGCGTGCTCGATGTCGGCGCCGGCTTCGGACATTTCCTCGCCGAGTGCCGCGCCCAGGGTGCACAGGTCTATGGCAGCGAGCCCGGCGACGACCGATTGCTCTACGCGCAGAAGGATCTCGGTCTCGGCGAGGCGGTCACGGTCGAGCCGTTCGAGACCGGACGGCCGCCGCCCTTCGCGCCCGACCTCGTCACGATGTTTCACACGCTCGAGCACCTGCTCGACCCGCTCGTGGTGCTGAGGCGCGCGCACCAGCTGATGACGCCGGACGGCTGGCTCGTCGTCGAGGTGCCCGACCTGATGGGTCCCTGGGCCAGCCACGGCGTCGCCTTCATCTACATCGGCCACTGCACCTACTTCACCGAGGCGTCGCTGACCCAGACGCTGGCCAAGGCCGGCTTCGTCGTCCGCCATGTGACCCGCGCCGCCGAGCCCGGCATCTACCCGGCCAATCTTCGCGTCTTCGCGCAGAAGGGCGAGCCCGGCCCGATCGCGCCGCCGCCGGACATCGACGCCGTGCGCGCGCATGTGAAGGCGCACCTGCACGCGTGGTCGTTCGAGAACGGCTATCCGGCGTGGACGCTGAAGCTCGTGAAGGCGGTGCTCGGCGTCTGAGCGCTATTCGCCGACGCGGGCGATCCTGAGCACGTTGGTGGCGCCGGGCGTGCCGAAGGGGACGCCGGCGGTGATCACCAGGCGCTGGCCCTGCTCGGCAATCCCTTCGGTGCGGGCGGCCTCGGTCGCGGTCTGCACCATCTCGGTGAAGGTCGAGATGTCGTGGGTCAGGACCCAGTGCACGCCCCAGAGGAGCGCCAGCTTGCGCGCGGTCTGCGGCTTCGCGGTCAATCCCAGGATCGGAACGTCGGGGCGTTCGCGCGCGGCGCGGAGAGCGGTCGAACCCGACATCGTGAAGGTGGCGATGCAGGCGGCCGAGATCGTGTGGCCGACCTGGCGCGCGGCGGCCGAGATCGCATCCGCCGCGGTCGGCTCGGGCTCCGGATGCACGGCGTCGAGAATGGTTCGGTAGAGCGTGTCCTGCTCGGTGCGCTGGATGATGCGGTCCATGATCGAGATCGCCTCGACCGGGTACCTGCCGGACGCGGTCTCGCCCGACAGCATCACCGCGTCGGCACCGTCGTAGACGGCGGTGGCCACGTCGGAGGCCTCGGCGCGGGTCGGCGAGGGCGAGCCCATCATCGACTCCAGCATCTGCGTCGCGACGATGACCGGCGTGCCGGACTGGCGGCAGGCGCGCACGATCCGCTTCTGGATCGAGGGCACGTCTTCCGGCGGAAGCTCGACGCCGAGATCGCCTCTGGCGACCATCACGCCGTCGCACATGTCGATCAGCTCATCCAGATGCTCGATCGCCGACGGCTTCTCCAGCTTGATCACGATGCCGGCGCGGCCGGCGATCAGCTTCTTGGCTTCCGCCACGTCCTCGGGCCGTTGCACGAAGGAGAGCGCCACCAGGTCGACGCCGAGGTCGAGGCCGAAGGCCAGGTCGCGGCGGTCCTTGTCGGTGATCGGCGACAGCGGCAGCACGACGTTGGGCACGTTGACGCCCTTGCGGTCGGAAATCCGGCCGCCGGTCACCACCTCGGTCTCGGCGAAGTCGGGGCCGTGGCTGATGACGCGAAGCCTGAGCTTGCCGTCGTCGACCAGCAGGTCGGTGCCGACGTCGATCGCGGCGAAGATCTCGCGATGAGGCAGATGCGCGCGTCCGGCGCCGCCGGGCGTCGCCTCGAGGTCGAGACGGAAGCGCTGGCCGGCGACGAGCTCGGCCGAGCCGCCGTCGAAGGTGCCGACGCGGAGCTTCGGCCCCTGCAGGTCCATCATGATGCCGATCGGCCGCCTGGTCTCGCGCTCGAGCGCGCGGATGATCTCGAAGCGCTCGCGATGGTCGTCGAAGCTGCCGTGGCTGAAGTTGAAGCGGAACACGTCGGCGCCGGCGGCGAAGAGCTTCCGCAGCATCTCCGGCGTCGAGGTCGCAGGGCCGACGGTGGCGACGATCTTGGCGTTGCGGTTGCGGCGCATGAAGGACCGGGAAAAATTCAGGCGGATGCGTCGCTTAAGACGATGGCCCGCCTTGCCGGGAGAGTAAAGCGCCGCCTTGCGGGAACCCTCTCAAGCCGCGATCTGGGGCGCGACCGGCATCGGGCGGCGCAGCGCGCCGCGGGCGCACCAGGCCATGTCCTCGTCGATCTCGTAGGTATCGCTCCAGACCAGCGAGTTCGGGCTGACGCTGCCGTCGGCCATGACGAAGTCGGCGCCGTGCTCGACATGGTCGAAGCCGTAGTCGGCGGCGAGGCCCTTCTCGACCACCTGGACGGTCTTGACCCAGGCGACGTCATAGTCGAGCGGCTTCATCGCATAGGCGAGGAACGTGACGGCTCGGCGAAGCAGGCGCGACAGCCGGATGCCGGTGAGGCCCGGCCCGCGGTAGCGCGGATGGACCCAGCCGCCGCCGCTGATTCCGACCCGGCCGCCTATGGCCTGTGCGGCGGGACCGAGGAAGGTGGCGGCGCGGAAGTGCCCGGGGCCGAAGAGGCGCATCGACTCCGCCTCCTCGCGCAGCGAGGTGCAGCTGATGATGCGGGTGGCGGCGGTCATCACGATGTCGCCGTTCTGGTCGAGGCCGGCGATCCAGAGGGCGTTGTCGGGCGTCAGCGCATGGTGGTCGGGATCGTAGAGCGGGGCGAGGCGGGCGCCGGAGTCCACATGCCCGCTGAAGAACCGGCGCAGCACGCCGAAATCGGTCTGCGGGTAGAGCCAGACGCCGCGGTCGCGGGCGTGCTGGTCGATCGCCGTCAGCGCGCGGGCGTGGTCGGAATGGCAGCCGGGAAGCCGGGACACGTGCTCGGGGAGCCGGACCGTCTTGAGCATCGCCACGATGGACCTCCGTCCGTTGGGGTGCGACGACCTTAGGGTGTAAGTGTAACCGGTTTTACGGGAGCGCGGTAAAATCGCGTTCCCGTTTGTAATCGCGCGTAAATCGGCCTCGACCGCCGGTCGCCTAGGCAGCCTCGGATGGCCGGAGTAGGGTGCGCCCCATGCAGTTTCCGGTGCTTCCCGACTTCGAGCCCGGCTGGGTCTGGCTGGTGGGCGCCGGCCCCGGCGACCCCGGGCTCCTGACCGCGCTGGCGCTGAAAGCCCTGGGCGAGGCTGATGCCGTGGTCTACGACGCACTGGTCGACGAGCGGACGCTCAAGCTCGCCCGCCCCGGGGCGCTGCTCGAATTCGCGGGAAAGCGCGGCGGCAAGCCGTCGCCGAAGCAGCCCGACATCTCCCAGCGCCTGGTCCAGCTCGCCCGCGAGGGCAAGCGCGTGCTGCGCCTGAAGGGCGGCGATCCCTTCGTCTTCGGCCGCGGCGGCGAGGAAGCCCTGGCGCTGGTCGCGGCCAAGGTGCCGTTCCGCGTCGTCCCCGGCGTGACCGCCGGGATCGGTGGCCTGGCCTACGCCGGCATCCCGGCGACCCATCGCGACGTCAACGAGGCGGTAACCTTCGTCACCGGCCACAACGTCTCGGGCGAGGTGCCGGACGGGATCGATTGGCCGGCGCTGGCCAGGGGCGCGCCGGTGCTGGTGTTCTACATGGCGCTCAAGCACCTGCCGCAGATCCGCGATCGCTTGATCCAAGGCGGCAGGCCGGCGGGCGAGCCGGCAGCGGTGGTAAGCCATGCCGCGACCGAGAGGCAGCGCACGCTGGTGACCACGCTGGCAGCCCTGGTCGAGGATGCGGAAGCGGCAAGGATGGAGCCGCCGGCGATCGTCGTCGTCGGCCCGGCGGTGAAGATGGCGGCCGGCCTCGACTGGATCGGCGCGATGGGCGGCCGAACGCTCGACCCCGATCCGCTGAAGCTGAAGGCGCGTCGCGAGGCCGGGTGATGCTCAAGGACCATCGGATCCGCGCCGCGATCATCCTTCTCGCGGCGACGCTGATCGGCGGCACCGCGCTGCTGGTCTCGTGGCTGCGCTCGCCGGAATACGCGGGCGCGCAGATCGGCGGGCCGTTCTCGTTGATCGACCAGACCGGGAAGCGTGTCACCGAGCAGGACTTCCGCGGCAAGCTGATGCTGATCTATTTCGGCTTCGTCTTCTGCCCCGATGCGTGCCCGACGGCGCTGGCCAACATGACGGATGCGATCGAGCTTCTCGGTCCCGCCGGCGACGACGTGTCGCCGGTCTTCATCTCGGTCGATCCCGAGCGCGACACGGTCGAGGTGCTGAAGGACTATGCCGAGGCCTTCCATCCGCGCCTCAAGGCGCTGACGGGCACGATGGAGGAGATCCAGAAGGTCGCGAAGGAGTACCGCGTGTACTTCAAGAAGGCGGCGGAAACCGCGCCCGGCGAGTATCTCGTCGATCACTCCTCGATCGTGTTCCTGATGAGCCGCGAGGGCCGCTACCTCACGCACTTCACCCACATGACGCTGCCCGAGCCGATGGCGGCGGAGATCAAGAAGCGGCTGTGACGGCACCCGGGAGCGCACGGGGGCTCATCGTCGCTGCCGCGGCCTCGGGATCCGGCAAGACGACGCTGACGCTGGCGCTGCTTCGGCTTCTCGCGCGATCGGGCTCGAAGGTCGCCTCGGCCAAGGTCGGGCCCGACTACATCGATCCGGCCTTCCATGCGGCGGCGAGCCGTCGCGCCTGCCTCAACCTCGATCCCTGGGCGATGCGCGGAGAGACTCTCGCGGCAACGCTCTCGCTGCTCGAGCAGGACGCCGAGCTGATCGTCTGCGAAGGCGTGATGGGCCTCTTCGACGGCATCGGCGCCGATGGCGCGGGCTCGACTGCCGACCTCGCCGCGATCACCGGCTGGCCGGTGGTGATGGTGCTCGATGTCGGCGGCCAGTCGTCGACGGCGGCGGCGGTGCTCGCCGGTCTCGCGCGCCATTGCGCCGATGTGCGCCTCGCCGGCGCGATCCTGAACCGCGTCGGCTCCGATACGCATGCGGCGACGATCATGGAGGCGATCCGGCGCACGCTTCCCGATGTCGCGATGCTGGGATCGATCAGACGCTCGCCGTCGCTGGCGCGGCCCGAACGCCATCTGGGCCTGGTGCAGGCACGCGAGCAGACGGATCTCGAAACCTTCCTCGACACCGCTGCGACAACGATCGAAGCCTCGCTCGACATTCCAGCGCTGATCGCGCTCGCGAAGCCGGCGACGATCGCGCCTGCCGCGATGGCGCCGGGCGTGAAGCCGCTGGGCCAGCGCATTGCGCTCGCCGACGATCTCGCGTTCTCGTTCGCCTATCCCGGCATGCTGGCGGGCTGGCGACGGGCCGGCGCCGAGATCCTGCCGTTCTCGCCGCTTGCCGACGAGGCGCCGGACGCGCGCGCGGACGCGGTGTTCCTGCCCGGCGGATATCCCGAGCTTCACGCCGGCAGGCTCGCCAAGGGCAACCGATGGAAGTCCGGCCTCGCCGAGGCCGCGGCGCGCGGCGCGGCGATCTATGGCGAGTGCGGCGGCTACATGGCGCTGGGGCAGGGCCTCGTCGATGCGGCGGGCGCACGCCACGCGATGGCCGGGCTCCTGCCGGTCGAGACCTCCTTTGCCGAGCGGAAGCTGCATCTTGGATATCGCGAGATCGCGACGGCGGCCGCGACACCGCTCGGACCATCCGGCGCTGGCTTCCGCGGTCATGAATTCCACTACGCCCGTGAGGCCGGCGGGGCGGGAGATCCCCTGTTCCGGGCCGCTGATGCCCATGGCCGCGACCTTGGCCTGCTTGGCCGGTGCCAGGGCTCCGTCTTCGGTTCCTTCCTCCACCTGATCGATCGGCGATAGCGGACACGAGGAGTGCCAAAGGCTCAGATCCAGGCAGAGTTGATTTATTCAACCATTTAGTTGAATATATCGTCCATGAACCTGGACCATACCCTGGTGGCTCTGGCGGATCCGACACGGCGGGCGATCCTGGCCAGGCTCGCGGTGGGCGAGGCGCGGGTTACCGAGATCGCCCAGCCTTTCATCGCCAAGCCGTTCGGGATGTCGCTGAATGCCGTCTCCAAGCACATCCGGATGCTGGAGCGGGCCAATCTCGTGGTCCGCCGGCGCCGCGGCCGCGAGCACCTGCTGTCGTTCAACCGGAAACCGCTCGATGCAGCGGCGCATTGGATGGAGAACCAGCGGACCTTGTGGACGGCCGGCCTGGAGACCCTGGGGGCTTCCTTCGGGTCGCCGTAAACCAAGCGTTAACCATCTCGGGTCGAAACTGTTGGAAGAATGATGGGGTCCGCATGGCCTTCATGCTACCTTCGGTTGGTCTTTGTCTCAAATTGAAGAAGCCTTGAGTATCCCCATGTCCCGCCCCGGCCCGCCGGTCGCGACCTCGTTGAGGCCGCTGGTCGATCTTCACCGGGAAGCGGCCATCGTCGTCGATGCCGACGCGGCGATCCTCGCCGCCAACGCGCGGGCCGCGGTCGCGCTCGGCGCCTATGGCGGCGCCGGCACGCTGTTCGACCTGGTGGCGGAGACGCCAGAGGAGATCGTCGAGCTGCTCCGCCGCGTGATCGACGGAACCGGCACCATGCCGGTCGGCCTGACCTTGCGTCGCGACGGCCGCATCGAGCCGCGCATCCTCAGGGGCGCCGGGATCGGCACCCATGACGGCCGCGCCACCTGCCTCCTGGTGATGTCGACCGCGCTTGCCGACGCGCCGTGGGACGAGCAGTCGCTGCGCGAGAAGGCGGCCGACCTCTCGCGCCTCAACGCCCAGCTGGTCGAGGCCAAGCAACGGGCCGAGGAAGCCAACCAGAGCAAGACCGAGTTCCTGGCGCGCGTCTCACACGAGCTGCGCACGCCGCTGAATGCGATCATCGGCTTCTCCGAAATGATGTCGCAGGGAATGTTCGGTGCGATCGAGCCGCCCCGCTACGCGGCCTATGTGCGCGACATCCTGGTCAGCGGCCGCCACCTGCTAGAGCTCGTCAACGATGTGCTCGATCTTTCGAAGATCGAGGCCGGCAAGATGACCTTGCGCGAGGCCGAGATCGACCTTCCGATGTTCGTGCCGCAGATCATCCGCCTGGTCGAGAAGGCCGCGGCCGAGAAGCAGCTGACGCTCGAGGTGAAGCTGGCGGACGAGCTGCCGAGGCTGAGTGCCGATCAGCGCGCCGTCCGCCAGATGCTGCTGAACCTGCTGTCGAACGCGATCAAGTTCACGCTTCCCGGCGGCAGCGTCAGCCTTGCGATCGCGATGAAGGCGGACCGGCTGACCATCGCCGTGAAGGACACCGGCATCGGCATCGCGCCCGAGAACATCGCCGGCTGTTTCCGCCCTTTCGATCAGGTCGACAACGTGCTGACCCGCCGCTTCGAGGGCTCGGGCCTGGGCCTGGCGATCACCAAGGCGCTGATCGAGCTCCATGGCGGCGAGATCGACCTCGTCTCGACCGTCGGTGTCGGCACAAAGGTGACGCTGCTCTTCCCCCGGACGCGCACGGGAGGCAACGCCATCTGACCTGGAACCTCGCGGCAACGACTTGTGAGCTATTTCAAACTCTCGCAGATTTGTTGCACTCCGCGCGGCCTTGCCGCCGAATATCAGTGTCTTGTTGGGGCGCCGGCGAGATGATTGGCCCGTAGCTCCGCGCGCTGGCCGGGAGACCTCGTGAGGGCCCAGGAAAAACTGCGCACCAGCCGCGTCGTCGTGGTCATCGTGCTGACCCTGGCGGCGCTGGTCGTCTTGTCGAAGGTCTATCTCGTCTGGCGAGCGCATGGCGACGCGCTGGTCCGGGCCGAGCGCGACACGCGCAATGCCACCTCCATTCTCGCCGAGCATGCCTCGCGCACCTTCGACGGTGTCGCCCGCGCCCTCGATGCCGTGGCCGACCTCCGCGCCGATGTCGAGGCGGGTCGCCTGAACGGCGCAACGGCGATCCACGATTCCCTCCGCTCCATTCATGGCGCCTCGCCGGTGATCCTCGGCATCGGCTGGACCGACGCCGGCGGAAACCGGCTCACCTCGTCGCTGTTCCGCGACCCGCCGCCGCTCAACGTCGCCGACCAGGAGCCGTTCCGGTTCCACGTCACTCACCCCGGCGCCGGCCCCCACGTCTCGACGCCGTTCCGCTCGCGCATCGACGGCACCTGGATCATGCCGGTGTCCCGCAGGCTGGTCGATGCGGAAGGGCGGTTCGCCGGCATCGCCAATGCCATCCTCCGCCTGGACTACTTCATCGACTTCTACAAGGCGATCAGCCTCGGGCCGGGCACCGGGGTGATCCTCGCCCGGAGCGACGGTGTCGTCCTGGTGCGCGTGCCGATGGTCGCGGACTGGATCGGCCGGTCGCTCCTGGGATCGATGATGTTCCAGGGGCAGACGATCGGGCCCGTCCCGGCAAACCTCGCGACGGCGAGTCCGACCGACGGGCGCGACCGCATCCTCGCCTACAGCGCGACCTCCGAGTTCCCATTGGTCATCGCCGCGATCATGCTCCGCGAGGATGCGCTCGCGCCGTTCCAGAACGTGCTTCTGTGGGCGTTCGTCGAGGGCACCCTGATGATCGGCGCGCTCCTCGCCGGCGGCTGGGTCATCGCCACCGTCGTCCGCCGCCGCGCCGCCGCGGCGCAGGAGCTCGAGGAGACCAGCGCGCTGCTGGAATCGGTCTTCGCCGTCACCAACCAGGCGATCATCGTCTTCGACCGGGATCGACGGGCGGTCGCCTGGAACAAGCTTCTTGCCGACTACTTTGGCGCGGGCCTGGCTCCGGGCAAGGGCGCGCCGCTCCACGAGATGCTGCAGGCGCTCGCGGTCGAGGGCGAGTACGGCGCGCGCGACGTCGACGCCAGCGTCACAGAGCGCCTCGCGGCCGCCCATGCCGGCAAGACGGTGCGCTACGAGCGCGAGCGCCCCAACGGCATGGTGCTCGAGGTGAACTGGCTGCCGCTGCCCAACGGCTTCCTGGCGATCGCCCACAGCGACATCACGCATCTCAAGCGGGCCGAGAAATCCCTTCGCGAAAGCGAGGCGCAGGCGGCGCGCACCCTCGCGCGCTTGAAGGACGCGGTCGACAGCCTCGTCGATTCCTTCTTCCTCTGGGACGCCGAGGAGCGTCTGGTGGTGGCGAACAGGAACGCTGTCGGCGGCCTTGGCGGTGACATGCTGGTCCCGGGCGTCAGGCTCGCGGACGCGATCGCACTCCACGTCAGGTCGGGCCGGTTCCCTGCCGCCGCCGGACGCGAGGAAGCCTATATCCAGGAGCGGCTGGAGCAGATCCGCCGAGCCGACGGCACCGTCGTCGAGGTCCAGCGCAACGACGGAACCTGGCTCGCGACCTGGGACCGCCGCACGCAGGAAGGCGGCATCGTCAGCCTCCGCGTCGACATCACCAAGGCGAAGCTGCGCGAAGCCGAGCTGGCCGCCGCCCGCCTGGCGGCCGACGCGGCGAGCCGGGCCAAGTCCGACTTCCTGTCGCGCATGAGCCACGAGCTCCGCACGCCGCTTAACGCCGTGATCGGCTTCTCCCAGATGCTGCAGGTCGACCGCACCGGCAACCTGACGGAACGCCAGCGCAGCTACTGCAGCGACATCGAGAGCGGAGGCCGCCACCTGCTGGCGCTGGTCAACGACGTGCTCGACCTCGCGCGGATCGAGTCCGGCAAGGACCGCATGTCGCTCGAGCGCGTCGCTGCGTCCGACGCGCTCGCGAGCCTCAAGAGCGCCATGACCGTGATCGCCGAGCGCTCGGGCATCGCGCTGCGTGTCGCCGATCCCGTCGGGGTTCCCGATTGCCGCGCCGACGACATGCGGCTTCACCAGGTCCTGCTCAACCTCGTCTCCAATGCGATCAAGTACAACCGGAGCGGCGGATCCGTCGACGTCTCGGCCGAGGCGATGCCGGACGACAGGGTCCGCTTCGTCGTTGCCGACACCGGCATCGGCATCGCGGAGGCCGCGCAGAAGGAGATGTTCGAGCCGTTCCACCGGCTCGGCCAGGAATTCTCCGGCATCGACGGCACCGGCATCGGGCTCGCGATCTGCCGGCGTCTCGCCGAGGCGATGGGCGGGTCGATCGGCTTCACGAGCGCGGTCGGGGCGGGCAGCACCTTCTGGATCGAGATGCCTGCCGATCGCTCGGCGCGGACCGCTCCAGCGGAGGCCGCCGAGGCCGGCATCGACGCGGCGTCGGCGCCGGAGATCCTCCCTGTCGGCGGATCGATCCTCTACATCGAGGACAATCCCTCCAACATGAGGCTCATGGAGCTGATGGTCTCGGCCCTGCCGGGGGTCGCGCTCCTCACGGCGACGGCGCCCCACCTCGGCCTCGACCTCGCCCGGACGCACCGGCCCGACCTGATCCTGCTCGATCTGCATCTGCCCGGGATGAACGGCTACGAGATCCTGGCGCACCTGAAGGCGATGCCGGAGACCGCCTCGATCCCGGTGATCGCGCTGACGGCCGCGGCCATGCCGAGCGACGTCCGTCGCGGCCTCGCCGCCGGATTCTTCCGCTACCTCACCAAGCCGATCGACGTGAAGGAGCTCCTGTCGGCGATCGGCGAGTGCCTGCCTCTGGCGAGTCGAGACGACCTCGCGATGTGACGCCGAAGGCGGCGCCTTCAAGCGTGGACGTGCCGGCGCTCGGCTTCCGGGATCCGGCGGACGATCAGGCGATAGGCGGCCAGCGCCGCAAGTCCCATCACGCAGACGAACCCGGCGAGCGCGCGGGGCGTGCCGTCGAAGGCGAGCGCCACGGCCATGCCGAGCGTCGCACTCGTCAGTGACTGAAAAAAGCCGATCAGCGACGACGCGGTGCCGGCGACGCGGGGAAACGGCGTCAGCGCGCCGGCGATCGCCTGCGGGCCCGAGATCGAGAAGAAGCACATGAAGACCATCATCGGCGCGATCAGCGTCGCCACATGGGCGAAGCCCAGGAAGGCGAAGACCGCGAGCAGGACGCCGCCGGCGGCGACGCCGAAGGTGCCGACCTCGAGCGTGCGGTCGAGGCCGAGCCGGGTGCTGAGCCGACCCGACAGCGTGTAGCCCGAGAGCGCGCCCAGCGCGATCACGCCGAACACCGCGCCGAAATACGCGGCGGGAATGCCGAGCACCTCGATCACGACGAAGGCGATGCCGGAGAGATAGGCGCCGAGCCCGCCGAAGAGGCAGCAGTTGATCAGCATGTAGCCGACGAAGACGCGGCTCCTCAGCAGCATCGTCGCGGTTTCGAGGATGCGCCTAGGCCTGAGCGCCTGTTCGTCCTTCTGGCGCACCGACTCGCCGAGGAACGCGGTCACCAGGATCAGAAGCGCCAGCCCGTAGGCCGTGACGAAGACGAAGCTCGCCCGCCAGCCGAAATTCGCCTGCAGCAGGCCGCCGACGATCGGCGCCAGGATCGGGCCTATAGACAGCACCATGCCCATCAAGGCCAGCACGCGGCCCGCCGCCTCGCGCTCGTGCAGGTCGCGCACCATCGCGCGCGCCAGCACCGGGCAGCAGATCGAGCCGAAGGTCTGCAGGAAGCGCGCTGCGATCAGCTGCTCGATCGACTGCGCGAACATGCAGGCGGCGGACGCGCCGACATAGAGCGTCAGGCCCGCGATCAGCAGCGGCCGGCGGCCGAAACGGTCCGACAGCGGCCCGTAGAAGAGCTGGCCGATCGCGCCGCCGAAGAAGGCGAGGCTCAAGGTAAGCTGGACTGCCGCCATGTCGACCGCGAAGTGCTCGCGGATCGCCGGCATCGACGGCAGATAGGTGTCGGTGGTGAACGGGCCCGCCGCGGTCAGCAGGCCGAGCAGCAGGACGAGGAGACGGCTGTCGCGATGGAGCATCAGGCGGCCCGTCTTCAAGCGGTGAGCGCTGCGGTGATGATGATCTCGACCAGGTCGCCTTCCGGCATCACCGACTGGACGAAGGAGCGGACCGGACCGAAGCCGTCCGGCATCCACGACGCCCAGGCGCGGTCGAATTCCGGCTTGTTGTCGTGGTCGGTGACGACGATCTCGGCCTTGACGATGCGGGTGCGGTCGAGCCCGGCATCCTTCAGGTAACGGTCGAGCACGCCGAGCGCGCCCAGCGTCTGGCCGGCGATGTCGAGCGTCTTGTCGGGCGATGTCGCGACCGCCCAGAGGAATCCGCCGCCGCCGGGCAGGCGGTATATGGCGACGGACGACTTGCTCGGCAGCGTCTTGTTCGGAATGCGCGTGATGTCGGACATGGGCATCTCGGGAGGAGGGAGGCGGAGTGTAGCCCGAGTCGACACGACGTCGTGAGTTCCCGAAGACAAGTACGTTAGCCGCCTTGTACGGGGAGACCCGCTGGCGCAGCATCGGGGCAGGTTTCCGGCCAAGGAGCCGTCCCATGATCGCCCGAACGTTGCTCGCGCTGACCGCAGCGCTTTTCACGTCTGCCGCCTTCGCCCAGGCGCCGACGCCGGGGCCGACCGAGATCGCCGGGGTCGTCACCGGTCCCAACGGGCCGGAGGCCGGCGTCTGGGTGATCGCCGAGGCCGAGGGGCTGCCGACCAAGTTCGCGCGCATCGTCGTCACCGACGACCAGGGCCGCTACCTGGTGCCCGACCTGCCGCAAGCGACGTATTCAATCTGGGTGCGGGGATACGGGCTCGTCGACTCCGCCAGGCAGCAGGTCGAGCGCGGCCGCAGCCTGGCGCTGACCGCGACGCCGGCGCCGGACGAGAAGACCGCGGCCAAGGTCTATCCGGCGATCTATTGGTACTCGATGATGAAGATCCCGCCGGAAGCCGAGTTCAACGGCAAGGGCGAGATCCCCGATGGCGTCAACCGCGCCGGCTGGCTGATGGCGATGAAGAGCAACGGCTGCATCGGCTGCCATCAGCTGGGCCAGCTCTCGACCCGGACGATCCCGGACGCGCTCGGCAAGTTCGACTCTCATGAGGATGCGTGGATCCGCCGCGTGCAGTCCGGCCAGTCGGGCGAGCAGATGGTGAACCAGATCGCCGGCAACATGGGCGGCGCGCCGTTCCGGTACTTCGCCGACTGGACCGAGCGGGTCGCCAGAGGCGAGCTGCCGCACGCCAAGCCGAAGCGCCCGGAAGGGGTCGAGCGCAACATCGTCGTGACCTCGTGGGAATGGGGCGACGAGAAGAAGTACCTGCACGACCTGATCGCCTCCGACCGGCGGGTGCCCACCGTCAACGCCTACGGGCCGCTTTTCGGGTCGCCCGAGTACTCCGGTGACGTGTTCCCCATCCTCGATCCGAAGACGCATACGGCGTCGGGCTTCAAGGCGCCCGTGAAGGAAGGCACGAAGGAGGCGCTTGGCCCCGGCCATGCGGCGAGCGACCAGGTGCTGGCCCCCTCGCCCTACTGGGGCGAAGAGAAGATCTGGGACACAAGGAACAACAACCACAACGGCATGTTCGACCGGAACGGAAAGGTGTGGTTCGCCGCCCGCATCCGCGACGCCGAGAACCCGACCTTCTGCAAGAAGGGCTCGGAGCATCCGTCGGCGAAGCTGTTCCCGCTCGAGCGCGCCAACCGGCAGGTGACGGTGCTCGATCCGAAGACGATGGCGTATCGCTTCGTCGACATCTGCTTCGGGACCCATCACCTGCAGTTCGGCTACGACGCCAACGACACGCTGTGGACCTCGGGCGGCGGGCCGGTGCTGGGCTGGATCAACACCAGGCTGCTGGAGGAGACCGGCGACGTCGAGAAGGCGCAGGGATGGACCGCGTTCGTCATGGACACCAATGGCAACGGCAAGCGCGACGACTATGTCGAACCGAACCAGCCGACCGACCCGACCAAGGACAAGCGCTTCGGCGGCGGCTTCTACGCGGTGATGCCGAGCCCGGTCGACGGCTCGATCTGGGGAACCCAGGCGGCGTTCGGCGCGGGCGGCAGGCCGGGCGCCGTGATCCGCGTCGATCCCGGTCCCAACCCGCCGGCGACCGCGCTGACGGAAATCTACTATCCGCCGATGCCGGGCTTCGGCATCCGCGGCGGCGACATCGACAGGAACGGCGTCGTCTGGGTGTCGATGGCGAGCGGCCATCTCGGCAGCTTCGATCGCCGCAAGTGCAAGGTGCTGAACGGCCCGACCGCGACCGGCGATCACTGCCCGGAAGGCTGGGCGTTCCATCAGTATCCGGGGCCTGGCTTCCAGGGGATCGGCGAGAACTCGGCCGAGTCCAGCTACTACTCCTGGGTCGACCAGCACAACACCTTCGGCCTCGGCGAGAACGTGCCGATGTCGACCGGCAACCTGAACGACGGCCTCATCGCCTTCAAGGACGGCAGGATGATCGTGCTGCGCGTGCCCTATCCGCTGGGCTTCTACGCCAAGGGCTTCGACGGCCGCATCGACGATCCCGACGCCGGCTGGAAGGGCCGCGGCCTCTGGACGACGTCGGGCGACCGCACGCCCTGGCTGATGGAAGGCGGCAAGGGCTCGAAGCCCCGCGTCGTCCAGTTCCAGCTGAGGCCGGATCCGCTGGCGAAGTGACGCTGCGATGTAACCGCGCACCCCGGTGAAGGACAGGCCGCCGCGACCTAGATTGGCGGCATGTCCTCCCGCACCGAGCGCCGCATCCAGATCTCGGAGTCCGTCGCCGCCGAGACCGGCATCGACGAGGCGATGATCGAGCGCCTGGTCCGCGCCTTCTACGCGCGGATCCGCGAGGACGAGATCCTCGGTCCCATCTTCGCGTCCCGCATTAATGACTGGGAGCCGCATCTGAAGCGGATGTGCGACTTCTGGTCCTCGGTCGTGCTGCTGACCGGCCGCTACTCGGGCCAGCCGATGCGGATGCACGCGCCGCTGCCGGTCGACGCGCGGCACTTCGATCACTGGCTGAGGCTATTCAAGGAAACCGCCGAGGCGACCTGCCCGCCCGAGGCTGCGGCCCATTTCGTCTTCCGGGCGAGGAAGATCGCCGAGAGCCTGGAGCTCGGCATCGCCGGCAGCCGCGGCGTGATGCTGAAGCGCGGCGAGCGCTACCTCGCCGATCCGGCGTGAACTTGGCCCATACCGCGATGGAATGGCCTGAGGTAAAGGCCTGGCGCCGCGAGAGGCGGGCGGAGCTGATCGCCTATCGCTCGGGCCTCGCCCGCGAGGAGCGCGAGAAGGTGCGCGACCGCGTCGTCGCCCGGCTCCGCGAGGTCCCGGATCCTAAGCGCCATCGCATCGGCTTCTACATGCCGTTCAAGGGCGAGCTCGATCTCAGGGGCTTCCTGCGAGAGCTCCTGGCCCAGGGCGCCACCGCGGCGCTGCCGGCGGTGGTGGAGAAATCGCGCCCGGTCGAGTTCCGAGACTGGTATCCGGGTGTCGCGATGGAGCGCGGCATCTGGGACATCCCGGTGCCGAAGCCGGGGAAGCCGGTGCTGCCGACGCTTGTGTTCGTGCCCCTGGTGGGATTCGACGACGCCGGATATCGCTTAGGCCACGGCGGTGGCTACTACGACCGCACCCTGGCGGCGCTTTCGCCCCGGCCGCTCGCGATCGGCGTCGGCTATGCCGCGACCCGCCTTCCGACCATCCACCCGCAGCCCCACGACATCCCCATGGACGCGATCGCGACCGAGGACGGGATGACCTGGTTCGATCGGGGTCGGCGCTAGCATTTCAAACCGCGAGCGATCCGCTTGCGCGATGAGAGCGAGAGGCACAGGCTGTCGGCTCTCCTTCCAGACCGGGATCCGCCATGACCTACGACGCCTCGTCCTCCGCTCGCCCCGCCACCACGCGCCGCACCGGCGCGGTCAAAGGCAAGGTCGAGATCCTGCGCGACCGGGCCGGCATCCCGCATATCTATGCGGGCCGCACCGACGACCTGTTCTTCGGGCTCGGCCTCGTGGTCGCCGAGGACCGGCTCTGGCAGATGGACCGGCTGCGCCGCCGCGCGCTCGGCCGCCAGGCGGAAATCCTGGGCGAGGCCTATCTCAACTATGACATCGCGCATCGCACGCTCGGCCTCGACCGCATCGCCATCGACGAGACGTCCAAGCTCGACGGCAAGACCTACGAGGAATGCGCCGCCTATGTCGCCGGCATCAACCGGCAGATCGAGATTTTCGGCAAGAAGCTGCCGCCCGAGTTCAAGCAGCTCGGATACGAGCCGGAGCCGTTCAAGGTCTCCGACCTGGTCGCGATCGCCCGCGGCTTCTGGTGGTCGCTGAACGGCCGCATCGACCGGTTGACCGCCGCCGAGGCGGCGAAGCTGCTGCCCGAGCAGTTCCGCGAGATCTACCTGACGCCGGAAGCGGCCGAGCATGTGGTGCTGCCGGATGGCGGCTCGCTGATGGCGGGCTCGGACGACCAGACCGGCTCGAACAACTGGGCCTCCTCGGGCCGCATCACCAAGGGCGGCAAGGCGGTGCTCGCCGGCGACCCGCACCAGCCGTTCTGGGTGCCGTCGAGCTGGTACGAGTACGGCGTGCATGGCCCCGAGGACGATGCCGCCGGCGCCGGCCATCCGGGCTTCCCCGGCCTCTGGTGGGGCTCGAACGGCACCGTCGCCTGGGCGATCACCAACAACATGGCCTCCACCCGCGATCTCTATCGCGAGGAGGTCGACGCGAGGTCGGGCCGCTATCTCGACGGCGACACGCTCCGCGACTTCGAGACCCGCACCGAGACGATCCAGGTGAAGGGCGGCAAGGCGAAGAAGATCACCGTGCGCTCGACCGTGCGCGGGCCGGTGGTCAACGACCTGGTGACGCTGGTCGACGACCCGAAGAAGCACGCGCCGATCTCGCTCCGCTGGTCGAGCCTCGAGCATCTCGACGACCTCAGGGCCTCGATCAACCTCTCGCGCGTGAAGAACTTCAAGGAGTTCCGCAATAACCTGCGCGACTGGGCCGGCACCGTGTTCAACTTCGTCTACGCCGACGCGAAGGGCAATGTCGGCTACCAGATGGCCGGCCGCGTGCCGCTGCGCGGCCGCGTGACCTACGGTCTCCGCGACGCCAACAATCCTCAGGATCGCTGGAAGGGCCATATCCCGTTCGAGAGGCTGCCCTACTCCTACAACCCGAAGCGGGGATACGTGGCGAGCGCCAACCAGCGCATCGTGCCGCCGAACTATCCGGAAGTGATCTACGGCGCCTACTCTCAGGCCCATCGCGGCATCCGCATCAACCAGGCCTTCGCCGAGGGCAACTGGGACACCAAGGCGACGGTGAAGCTGCAGAACGACGTGAAGAGCGTGCGCTCCGAGCGCGTCGTGCCCGCCATCCTCAAGGTGCTGGCGGGATCCAAGGACAAGGACGCGAAGGACGTCGCGGCGGCGCTGAAAGGCTGGGACTACGAGTACACGCTGCAGACGGTCGCCGCGACCGTGTTCGAGACCTTCATGTTCCACTGGCAGCGCCGCGTCGTCGCCGAGTACATGCCCGAGCGGCTGCTGGATCTGACGATGCAGCAGACCAACCTGGCCTGCCACCTGCTCTCCAAGCCGAACACGAACTTCTTCAAGAAGAGCAGCGTCGCCCTTGAGGCCGAGAAGTCGGCGAAGCAGGCGATCGCGACCCTGACCAAGCGGCTCGGTGCCGATCGCAAGAAGTGGAACTGGGGTGCGATCCACGTCGCGCACTGGAAGCATCCGCTGTCGAACGCTTCCAACGCCAAGACCTTCGACATCGGCCCGCGCGCCGCGGACGGTGGCTCGCACACCGTGCGCAACATGGGCGGCGAGCTGCCGCCGCATGCGGCCTCGTCGGGTGCCGAGTACAGGATCGTCGTCGACTTCGCCAAGCCGGGATCGTTCCGCGCCGTGCAGAACATCGGCAACTCGGGCGTGCCGGGCGACAAGCATTACCGCGACCAGTTCGACGATTTCATCGACGGCCGCTACCACACGGTCCAGCTGAAGCGGAGCGCGGTCGAGGCGGATCTGGAGAGCACCACCGAGATCGTGCCGAAGTAGGGAGGATCCGATGAAGGCAACCGTCGACGGCAAGACCGTCGCCGAGAGCGCGGACATCGTGGAAGTGGGCGGCTACGCCTACTTCCCGCGGGCGTCGGTCAAGATGGCGTGGCTCAGGAAGACGCCGAAGAACGAGTCCGACCTCGAATGCCCCCACGGCGTCCAGTTCTACGACGTGGTCGTGGACGGCAAGGTCCACGAACGCGCCGCCTGGAACTACGAGGCGCCGCTGCCGAAGATGAAGCGGGTCACCGACCGCTTCGGCTTCTGGGAGGATGTCGAGGTCGGGTGAGAGCGATGCGATTGTCCTCGTACGATTCTTCAACCTGATCGTATTCGGGATCGTGGTCGTCGCCGTTGTCGCGACCTTGTTCGGCTGCAGGCTGTAGCGATGACGCTGTAGGCACAACTTCGGCGATCCGCTAGCTTCCGCCCCGCAGTTGGGGGCGGCCATGAGCACTCACAAGACAGACGATCCCGAAGCGCTGTTCCGGCGCGCGGCGGAGCATGCGCTAGCCTTTCGCCGCGGCATCGCCGATCGGAAGCAGCGGCCCGACATGACCTATGGCGAGGCGCTCGCGAAGTGGGAGGCGTCGACGCCGGAGAACGGCCAACCTTCCGAGGCGGTGCTCGAGGAGATGGTGCGCCTCGCCGATGGCGGGCTGCACGCGATGACGGGCCCGCGCTTCTTCGGCTGGGTGATCGGAGGCTCGCATCCGGCAGGGGTCGCGGCGGACTGGCTCGTCTCCGCCTGGGGACAGAATGTCGGCAACCACATGGCCGCGCCCGCGGCTTCCGCTGCTGAGACGATCGCGGCGACATGGCTCGTCGACATTCTCGGGCTCCCGAATGGATCGTCGGTCGGATTCTGCACCGGGGCGACGATGGCGAACTTCGTCGGTCTCGCGGCCGGGCGGAGCGAGGTGCTCAGGCGTCTCGGCTGGGACGTCGAGGCCAAGGGGCTGTTCGGCGCGCCGGAGATCCGCGTCGCGGTCGGCGAGGACGTGCATGTCTCGGCGCTCTCGGCGTTGCAGTTCCTAGGCCTCGGCCACGAGCGCGTGCTGAAGGTCGCGACCGATGCGGAAGGCCGCATGCTTCCGGGCGCGCTGGCGAAGGCGCTCGATGCCGGCACGGGACCGTGCATCGTCATGGCGCAGGCGGGGCAGATCAACACCGGCGCCTCCGATCCGTTCGAGGAGATCGTGCCGATCGCCAGGCGGCACGGCGCCTGGGTGCATGTCGACGGCGCCTTCGGGCTCTGGGGCAATGCGTGCCCCACGCGCGCGCATCTGACCAGGGGCGTCGAGCTCTGCGACTCCTGGGCGACCGACGGGCACAAATGGCTGCAGACGCCCTATGACTGCGGCTTCGCCTTCGTCCGCGATGCGGAAGCGCATCGCCGTGCGATGGCCTTCGGCGCCAGCTATCTGCCGCCGGTCGCCGAGGGCGAGCGCGATCCCACCCATTACGTGCCCGAGCTCTCGCGCCGCGCGCGGGGCTTCGCCACCTGGGCGCTGCTGAAGCATTTCGGCCGCGCCGGGATCGCGGAGATGGTCGAGCGCCACTGCCGGATCGCGAAGATCGTCGCCGACAAGGCGGCGGAGGAGCCGGGCATCCAGATGCTGAACAAGGTCGTGCTGAACCAGGCGGTGCTGCGTTTCGGCGGTAATGTTTCGATTGAAGAGGGGAACGACAAGACGCTCGCCACGATCGCGCAGCTTCAGAAGGACGGCATCGCCTTCGCCGGCGGCTCGAAGTGGCGAGACAGATGGATGATGCGGATCTCGGTCAGCGGCTGGTCGACCACCGAGGCCGACGCGCTGAAGACCGCAGAGGCGATCAAGTCCGCCTGGCGCCAGGTGCGGGGCAGGAACGACTGACCGGCTTCCCCGAAACCAGTCGCCAAGCGACCGGCATTTTGGGAGGATGTCGAGGTCGTTGCGGCCTCACGGCCCGCATCGGCAAGGAACGTGCGAGCTGCTGGCAGCCGAACCCGTTCAGGTGGGGTATCCGACGTGAGTGCACCGGCGATCTTCAAATCGGTCCTCCTCCCCGTCGACATCTGGGAGACGCCTGCGTCGCTGAAGCATGTGTCGACCGCGGCCGGCATCGCTCTCGCGAACGCCTGTCCCGTGCATGCCCTGACGGTGCTGCCGGACGCCGCGGCGATCGAGCACTACCGCTTCTCCGCCGTGACCTTCGACGATGCCCTGGCCCGGGCCGAGAGCGAGCTTCGCGCGCTTCTCGAACGCATGGTCCCGGCAGCAGTGAGCTGGACCTGCGGCGTCGTGCGCGGCGATGTCTACAAGGAGATTCTGCGCACCGCGCAGGATCGCGCGGTCGACCTGATCGTGATGGCCGCGCATCGTCCCCGCATGACCGACTTCCTCATAGGCTCGAATGCCGAAAAGGTTGTGCGCCATGCCAAATGCTCGGTGCTGATCGTCCGCGAGTAGCGGGCGCTCTCTTTCCTCCAGCCGGGGCGGGGCCCAGATGCTGCGGTTGCTGCCGGGCGAGCGCCTCGAAGGTCTGGGCGACGTCACGCAAGGGCTGACGAGCGAGATGGCGGCAGCGCGCCGTGCGCGCTATGGCACGAACCGGATCGTCGAGACGCCGCCGAACGGTTGGCTGGAGCTCGGGCGCGACACGCTCCGCGATCCGATGATCTGGTTTCTGGTCGCAACGGCGCTTCTCTTCGTAGGGACGGGGGACTACGCCGAGGCCGCGGTGCTCGTCGTGGCGATCATGCCCATCGTGGGAATGGACGCCTATCTGCATCGGCGCACCCAGGCCTCGACCGAGGGCCTGGTCGGGCGCCTGGCAACGAAGGCGCTCGTCCTCCGCGACGGCACCCTCTCCAGCGTGCCTTCCGACGAGCTCGTCCCGGGCGACCTCGCCGTCGTCGAGGAGGGGCAGCCGTTTCCCGCCGACGGGTTGATCGTCGGAGGCCGAGAACTGCAGGCCGACGAATCGTCGCTAACCGGCGAAGCCATGCCGGTCCGCAAGACGGCGCTGGCACGCGACCTGCGCATCGAGGCGGATCGCTCCGTCGAGGAGGCTCACTGGGGTTACGCCGGCACGAGGCTGCTCACGGGACGAGCGCAGCTGTGCGTGATCTTCACCGGCGGCGACACGCTCTACGGCGAGATTGTCCGCAGTGCCCAGACAGGATCGGCCGAGCGCACGCCGCTGCAGCGGGCCATCGGGTCACTCGTTTTCGCGCTGATCGTCGTCGCTTCCATCGTCTGCATCGGTCTCGCTGCTACCCGCTACCTTCAGGGCCACGGTATGGTCGACGCGCTGATCAGCGCGGTGACGCTCGCCATCGCGGCGCTTCCCGAGGAGTTCCCTGTCGTCTTCACCTTCTTTCTCGGGGTCGGCGTCTATCGGCTTGCCCGTCGTCAGGCGCTCGTGCGGCGAGCCGTCGTCGTCGAGCATATCGGCCGCGTCACCTGCATCTGTTCCGACAAGACCGGAACCCTTACCGAGGGCAGGCTCCGTCTCGCGCACGTCGTACCGAGGGCTGGCCTGACGGAGAACGAGCTGCGCCGTGCGGCAGCGCGCGCGTCGCGGGCGGCCAGCGCCGATCCGCTGGACCAGGCGATCCTCGCCGTCGCTCCCACCGTGCCGGATGACGGGATCGTCGTCGCCACGTTTCCGTTCACCGAGGATCGCCGCAGGGAAACGTCCGTCCGCCGAGAGGCCGCGGGGCAGCTTGTGGCCGCCGTGAAAGGTGCGTCCGAAACGGTGCTCGACCTCTCCGGCCTAGAGGCGGGGGAGCGCGGGATCTGGAGCGGGCGGGCACATGATCTCGCCGCATCGGGCCACAAGGTCATCGCCTGCGGTGAGCGCAGTCTCGACGCGGAGTGGTCCGGTGACGAACCTGGCCGCGATTTCGTGTTCCAGGGCCTTCTCGCTTTCGAGGATCCGGTTCGTCCCGGGGTCGCCGAGGCGGTCGCCCAGGCGCTGAGCGCCGGCATTCGCGTCGTGATGATCACCGGCGATCATCCGGCCACGGCGCGGGCAATCGCCGTGGATCTCGGCATCGGCGGCGGCCTTCCGCGCGTCATCCGCGGCGAAGACCTCGCCTCGACGATCGAGAGGAACGAGGTCGGCGCCGTCGACGTCGTCGCGCGGGCGATGCCTGCCGTGAAGCTCGACCTAGTCCGCGAACTGCAGCGTCTAGGTGAAGTCGTCGCCGTCACCGGAGACGGAGTCAACGACGTTCCGGCGCTGCAAGCGGCCAACATCGGCATCGCAATGGGAGAGCGCGGAACCCGGAGCGCCCGCGAAGCCGCGTCCATCGTTCTCCTGGATGACAACTTCCGAACCATCGTCAGAGCCATCTCGGAGGGTCGCCAGCTTTTCCGGAATCTTCGATTGAGCTTTGCCTACCTCCTGATGATTCACATTCCGCTGGTGGCGACCGCCGCGGTTCTCCCCTTCATGGGGTTTCCGTTGCTGTATCTGCCAGTTCACATCGTCTGGCTGGAGCTCATCATCCACCCGACGGCTCTTCTGGTGTTCCAGCAATTGCCCGCCGGCCCTCTGGAACGGGCCACGCGAATGGGGAAGGCGCAATTCTTCGGCTGGAAAGAGTGGTGGCTCATCGGGCTCATCGGCACCGCAACTTGCGGCCTCATCCTTCTCGGCTATGTCCGGAGTCTGGGCGACGATCACAATGTCGAACACGCGCGAGCCATGGCGTTGGCGGCGCTCGTCGTCGCGAGCGCAGCAATCACCGCCGGCATGAGCCGACTGCGGACACGAGCCTCCGTCGTGATCGTTGCGTCGGTTCTCGCGTCCGCCGTCGCGTTCGTCCAGGTCCCGATGCTCGCCGACGCCCTGCACCTGGCGCCGCTGCATCTCGACGATTGGCAATTCGCCGTGATCGGCGGAGGCCTGGTCGGTGTCTTGGCGGTCCTGTTCTCGTCCGGAATCGGCGATGGTCCGTTTCGGAGAGGACGATGAGAGGTTCGCAAGACGATGCATCGGAGACCGCGGGCGCGATCGAGTCCGCCTGGCGCCGGCTGCGGGGCAGGAGCGACTGACATGATCGAGATCGTCGGCGGCGTGCTGGTCAGGAAGCGCGAGCTGCTGCTCGGCCGCAGATCGCCGTCGAAACGGATCTGCCCGAACACCTGGGACGTGCTGGGCGGGCATCGCGAAGCCGGCGAGACCCTCGAGCAGACGCTGGCGCGCGAGCTTGAGGAGGAGGTCGGCGTCACGCCGGCCGAGAGCGTGAAGCTGGCGACACTGCGCTTCGTCCATGACGGGCAGGCGATCGGCTTCCACCTCTATCGGGTCGATGCCTGGACGGGCGAGCCGGCGCTGGCGAACGATGAGCACACCGAGCTTCGCTGGTTCGGATACGCGGTAGCGGCGGCGCTTCCGGACCTCGCGTCCGAGGAGTACCGCGCGTTGTTCCGGGCGCTCTAGAGGCGGGCCTGCGGGGCCTCACCTTCGTCGAGCCGCTCTCCCGGCGGCCGGGCACGCTTGACGACCCTCCGAAACTGCCCTCTGATCCGGCGCGAGGCCCGCGAGCAACGCGGGCCCGACAACGATCGGGGAAACGCACATGGCATCAATCAAGCGGGCGACGTGGCTGATTTCGGTGGTTGCGGCCGCGGCACTCTTCGCGGGCGGCGCCCAGGCGCAGCAGCACAAGTGGAAAGTCCAGGGACTCTACGGCCCGAACACCGTCATTCATAAGGAGTTCGAGAAGTTCGCCCAGCGGGTCAAGGACGCGACCCGCAACACGGTGCAGATCGAGACGCTGCCGGTCGGCACCATCGTCTCGGCCGCCGATGCGGCCGATGCGGTCAAGTCGGGCTTGCTCGACGGCGCCGTCGGCACCATGGCTTATCAGGGCGGCAAGGAACCGGCCGCGGCGTTCTGGGACCTGACGGCGGGCTACGACAACCCGCTGCACCTGATCATGTGGTATCGCCAGGGCGGCGGCAGCGAGATCATGAACAAGATCGCGGCCCGCTGGGACGCGGTGTTCCTCGGGCCCGTGATCCTGGGGCTCGAGTCGATCCCGTCGAAGAAGCCGATCCGTTCGATCGCCGACTTCAAGGGCGTGAAGATGCGTTCGCCCGACGGCATCCCGGCCGAGATCTTCTCCAAGCTCGGCGCCGCCGTCTCGGTTATGCCCGGCACCGAGGTCTATACCGCCCTCGACACCGGCAAGATCGAGGCGACCGACTGGGGCACGCTCTCAGTCAATGACGAGGCCGGCTACAACCGCATCGCGCCCTACGCGATCTATCCCGGCATCCACTCGATGAACTCGGTCGACTTCCTGATCCGGAAGACCCGCTGGAACGCGCTGACCAACGAGCAGCGCGCGGCGATCACCGCCGCCGTCGAGGAATGGTCGCTCTCGACCTGGATGAGCCAGGAGCTCGAGGATCGCAAGGCCTCGGCCAAGCGCAGCCCCGACACGCTGGTCACCTGGGGCGAGAAGGAAAAGGGCGAGCTCCGCGCGGTCGCCCGCAGCGTCTGGGAGAGCTGGTCGACCAAGAGCCCGCTCGCCAAGGAGATCTACGACAGCCAGGTCGCGTTCCTGAAGTCGCTCGGCAAGCTCTAGGGCGCATGGCAGAGCCGCCTGCTCGTCCGGCCTAGGGGTCGGGCGGGCAGGCGGCGCTCTCCTTGGGGCTCCGCGAAATCTCCCAGGCGTGAAGGAATCGAGATGACTGAAGCGGCGCACCCGCCCGGCATGCCGGCGGCGGTCGACACCACGCCCCGTAACGCCGTCGACCGTCTGACCTTCTACCTCGCCCGCATCGTCAGCTTCGCCTATGCGATCTCGATCGCGGTCACCATCTACGACGTGACCAGCGACGTGGTCTCGGTTCCCACCGTCTGGGTCTACGACGTCGTCACCACGGCAATCGCCGTCGCCTTCCTGGTTGGCGGCGCCTATGCGCTGCAGCGGCGCGAGCACATCCAGATCACCGCGCTGTTCGACCGCTATCCCGAACCGATCAAGCGCATCTTCGACGCGATCGGCTATGTCGGAACGCTGATCTACTTCTTCGCCTTCGCCTGGCTCGCCTGGCGCCTGGCCCATACCGCGGTGGTGGACTGGGAGGTCGGCGGCTCCGCCTGGGGAAAGCCGACGCCGGTCATCGTCAAGGTGACGATGTTCCTCGGCATCCTGCTGATGATCGCGCAGGGCCTGGCAAATCTCCGGACGATCCTGCGGGAGATCGGGCGGATACCGGCGCCGGTCTGGATCGCCATCGTGGTCGCGGCGCTGTTCGCGCTCTATCTCGCTGCGATGCTCGGCAGCGAGGACCAGCTTCAGTCCTTCGGCCAGCGCTTCGCCAACGAGGACGGCCTCACCCCGATCCATCCGCTCTACTGGATCTGGAACGGCGATTTCGACCCCTCGATCCAGACGATCTCGCTGCTGATGCTGGCCTGCTTCGTCGTACTGATCATCGGGCTCGGCATGCCGATCGGCTTCGCTACCGGCCTGATCGCGGTGATCTTCTGCGTCGTCTTCCGCGACATCGACGCGCTCTCGATCATCACGTTCCGCACCTACAGCTTCGTCAATTCCTACGTTCTGCTGTCGGTGCCGATGTTCCTCCTGATGGCCTCGATCCTGGACAAGTCCGGCGTCGCCCACGACCTCTACGACGCGCTCAAGATCTGGGCCGGCGGGCTTCCCGGCGGCGTCGGCGTGATGACCTTGATCGCCGCCTCGGTCATGGCGGCGATGACCGGCATCATCGGCGGCGAGATCATCCTCCTGGGACTGGTGGCGCTGCCGCAGATGATGCGGCTCGGCTACGACTCGAAGCTCGCCATCGGCATCGTCTGTGCCGGCGGCTCGCTCGGCGTGATGATTCCGCCGAGCCTGGTGCTGGTGTTCTACGGCCTCACCACCTCGACTTCGATCGGCGACCTCTTCCTCGCCTCGACCATTCCGGGCCTGCTCCTGGCCGGCATCTACATGGTCTACGTTCTGGTCCGCTGCGCGATCGACCCGAGCCTCGGGCCGCCGGCGCCGCCGGAAATCCGCAACATACCGTTCTCGCAGAAGCTGGCGGCGCTGAGAAAGGTGATCCTGCCGCTGTTCATCATCTTCTCGGTGCTGGGCAGCATCTACACGGGCCTCGCCTCGGTCAGCGAGGCGGCCGCGCTCGGCGTTGCCGGCGTCATCGTCTCGGCCGCGATCCGGCGCACGCTCACGGTCAGTATGCTGACCGAGTCGATCTACACGACGATGTCGACCTGCGGCCTCCTGATCTGGCTCACCATCGGCGCCAACGCCATGGTCGGCGTCTACAACCTGCTCGGTGGCATCGCCTACTTGAAGACGCTGATGACCGGCCTGCCGTTGCCGCCGATCGGCGTCGTGCTGGTGATGATGGCGATCCTGCTCATGCTCGGCTGCTTCATGGACTGGTTCTCCATCATGCTGCTGACGATGCCGATCTTCGCCCCGACGATCCAGGCGCTCGGCATGGACCTGATCTGGTTCGGCGTGCTGTTCAACATGAACATGCAGGTGGGATACCTGTCGCCGCCCTTCGGCCAGGCGGCGTTCTACCTGAAATCGGTGACGCCGCCCGAGATATCCCTCGACCACATCTTCCGCTCGCTGATCCCGTTCATCGGGCTTCAGCTCATCGGCCTGATGATCGTGCTGTTCTTCCCCGAAGTGGCCCTGTGGCTGCCGAAATTCGTGAAGTCGTTCGACTAGGCGGCCGGCCGCATCAGGATCGCCATCCGGCGCTTGCGCAGCCGGTCCTGGATCGCGAGCCCCGCATCCGTGAAGTCGCCATCGGCGCGCGGCTCCGCCTCGAAGTGGCGATGGCGATCGGTGCCGCGGACCAGCGTTGCGGTGTCGTCGGCGCCGATGGTCTGGCGGACATGCGCGGGCACATAGCGGA
>JAEULB010000234.1 GCA_016792585.1 Rhodospirillaceae bacterium | reverse complement strand
TTCGACTATTCGGCGATCGGCTCAGTGGTCAACCTTGCGGCCCGAATCTGCGGCGAGGCGCGGGATGGACAGACCCTCATCGACTTCAACGTCCATGCCGTGGTCGCGCCGATTGTCGAATGCGAGGCCCCGATGAGCATCCCTCTCAAGGGAATCCGTCATCCCGTAACGGTGTTAAACGTGCTCCGCATGACTGGCGAAGATAAGGGATAGAAAGACCAAGCCGAGAGCCGGCTCGTATTTCTCCGACTTCTTCGATGATCCGATCGAACGAAAGGCAAAGCAGTTCGCCAGGAACGCCATGATCGACATGCGAACGCAAGATGAAGGTTCCGACAGGGAGACAACGCGCCCGGCGGGAAGCTGGATGGAGGTCTTCTGAGCGTTTCTCCACCTGGGCTTCAGCTCTTTCGGCGGACCGGTCTCGCGTTTCAGCCACTTTCGCGATGATTTCGCCGCCCGGCAGCAGTGGTTGAGCGATCACGCCCGACTGGCTCTATCGCGCAGCGCTTCCGAAGCCGGAGCACGAGGCCGACGGCACCCAGTATCGTCCGATCGGCGTCGGCGCCGACCATCTGAAGCCCTTCAACGGCGTCGACCTGATCGACCCGAACTTCGCGAAACGTGCCTAGGCGGAGCGAGCGAAGGACAAGGTGCGCGGTTTCGAGAGCGAGGGGTAGCTCCGGCTGTTACCTGAACAAGGGTTGCCGAAAGATTCAGTCCAGGCCTATCGTCGGCGACACGAACGGAGGCCAAAATGCCTGACACCCAGACGCGGGATCGGATCGCGGATTCCGAGGCGTTGCGCGCGCTTGCCGCCCGGACGCCGGCGCTGCCTTTCGAACGCGTCGAGGTGAAGATCACGCCCGCGCAACGGCTCGGCGTCATCAGCGCCAGCGCGGCGGACGATCATGGGAACATCTACGTCTACCACCGGCCGCGAAAGGACACGCTGCAGGATCCGATCGTGGTGATCGATGCGAAGGGCAGTGTGCTCCGCACCTTCGGCAAGAGTCTGGATCCGATGCCGCATGGCATCAAGGTCGATCCCGCCGGCAATCTCTGGACTGTCGACGCACACACCTCGATGGTCCGCAAGCTCACGCCTGAGGGGGAGAAGCTGCTGGAAGTGAGCGTCGGCGACATCCCCTTCCCCGACAAGCTGTTCTGCGGCGCGATCGGCGTCGCCTTCAGGAAGGATGGACACTTCTACGTCGGCGACGGCTACTGCAACGCCCGCGTCGTCGAATACGCCGCCGACGGCAGGAAGGTGCGCGAATGGGGCAGGCCAGGCACAGGCCCCGGGGAGTTCCATCTGGTCCACGACATCTCCACCGCCGACGACGGCACGGTCTATGTCGCCGATCGCGAGAACGGCCGCGCCCAATGGTTCGACCCCGATGGCAGATACATCGGCGAGAAGCACTTCGGCGGCCAGCAGTTCGGCATCGCGGTCGGGCCCGACGGCATGGTCTATGCCAGCGCCCACGACCGGGCTACGGGCAAAGGCCGAGTTCCCAACAACATCTACAAGTTCGATCCGGCGACCGGGAACATCATCGGCCGGGTGGAAGTCACCGCCCATCAGCTGACCATCGGGCGCGACGGCTCGCTCTATCCCGGTACGGCGAACGTCAAGATCGGCGACGATCCGGACGCGACCTCGATCGTCCTTTATCGGCCGCGGACGTAAGACCCCTCAATACGTGTCGATCCGCACCTCGCCGATGCCGGCGACGTTGAACGCCGCTGACTCGCCAGGTGCGATCGGCGTCGTCGGGATGACGCTGCCGGTGATCACGACCATGCCGCGGCAGATGGTCTTTCCCCGACGGTTGACCAGGTTCGCGACCCACGCGAGCGCGCGCAAAGGTCCGTCGGCGCTGCCGGTGAGAGGCGGCCGGCCCGCGATCGACAGGGTCCCGGACGCGGCATCGATCGCCGCGCGTCCCGGCGGCTTGACCGGGCTCCCGAGGACGATGCCCCCGTTCCAGCAATTGTCGGCGATCAGGCTGAGCGCCCGCGTGTCCTTGTAGACGGCATGCCGGTCGTCGACGAGCTCGAAGGCCGGCATCACCGACTCGACGGCCTCGAAGACGCTCTCCTCCGTGTGCGGCGTGCCGCGATCCGGCAGATCGGCGTTCAACCGGAACGCCAGCTCGCACTCGATCTTGAGGCTTACCCAGTCGGCGTGGCGCAGGCGCGCCGGGCCGTGATGGATGGTACTCTCGAAAATCGCGCCGCCGCAGGGGCTGTCGATCCCCATCAGCTGCTGCATCACCTTGGTGGTGGTGGCGATCTTCCAGCCTGCGATCTTTCCGTGGACCGGGATCGCCTGCTCGTGGAAGACATCCTGCATGGCATAGGCGTCGTCGACGCCGGTCGGCCGCAAGGCCTCCGGCAGGTTCACGTAGTCCTTGCGCTGGCTGCGCTCCGACCACATCTGCCGCCCCGCCTGCCCGATACGATCCCCGGTCGACATCAGCCGTCCTCCGCGCGTCTAAACCAGCCGGACCGATCGCCCGTCGTTCTGAAGCTCGGTGCCGAAGGGACGCGACAGCTCGGCGAAGCGGCCGAGGATCGCCCGTCCCTCCTCCGGCCCGGCGAGGCGCGGGCGTCCACGGCGGTGGCGCGCGTCCTTCCAGCCGAGCGAGATCGGCGTAAGGTCGATCGCGCGCAAGGTCTTTTGGCCGTTCGGTCCGCTCTCATATTGAAGCGTCGGCACGATCGCTTCCCAATAACGCTGGTCGGCCGGGAAACCTTTCTGATCGCCCTCCGTCCGCTTCTGGTAGACCTGCCCCGGCTTCAGATCGGGCTCGGCGCGGAAGCGGTCGTAGCCGTCGGCGGGGATCTTGGCGACGAGCTCGTTCTGTCCGAGGAAATTGCCGAGGCTGTAGAAGATCGGCTTCCCTTTGTAGAGTTCCAGCCCGCGCAAGAGATGCGGACCGTGGCCGGCCACGAGATCGGCGCCGGCGTCGATCATCTCGCGGGCGAAGGTGCCGATGAACTCGGCCGGGACTTCCTTGTCGCCGAGCTGCTCATGCGCATGCAGGCTGACCAGCACGAGGTCGGCGAGCCCGCGGGCTTCCTCAATCCAGCGCTTGATGGCGGCGACGTCCTTGGCATTTGGCGTCGTTCGCACCTGCGCCCGGTTGGCGGACCTGAACCTGAGATCGCCTAAGGGGAAGAGTGTCGAGTCGGCGAGCGGGAACGCGCCGCCCGCCTTGATCCGCTGCTGGCGGTCGGCCTCGATCCCAGTCACATCGGCGATCTCGCGCACGTAGGCGAGCTGCTGCTCGGTGATCTCGTGCACGGTCTCGAAGTGCAGCGGGTTCAGTCCCGGGCGCCCGGGGAGATCGGGCCGCTGCGCGCCCGCCTCGTTGCCCTTGGCGAAGGTCGAGCAGACCGAGATCATCGCGACGGTGCCCGCCGGCGAGGTGTGATAGCAGGGCCGCCTGGCATCCTCGAGAGTGCGGCCGACGCCCGCAAACGAGAGCCCGCGCGCCTCCAGCGCCTCGATCGTGTGCACGAGGCCCGAGATCGAATAGTCGAGCGCGTGGTTGGTGGCAGCGGCGAAGAGATCGAAGCCCGCCGCCGTCAGCTCGTCCAGCACCCAGGCCGGTGCGCCGAAATGCGAGCCGCCGCTCTCGAGCGCCGGATCGCCGCGATAGTCGTTGGCGAGAACCTCGAGATTGGTGAAGGCGACGTCGGCGGCGCGGATCTTGTCGAACAGCGGCTTGAGCTCGGCGTCGTCCCGGCTGTTCAGCCGGCGCTGCAGGATGGAATCGCCGGAGAGAAGAAGAGTAAGGCTCATGCGACGGACTATGCCGAGGCGCAAATTATCAAGTCAACCGCGCTTGGGCGCGGTAACCGCGTCTCACGCCCGCGGATAGACGCGGATGCTTTCCATCGGCAGGCGGATCGGCATCTCGGTCGCATCGATGCCGGCATTGGTCTCGACGCGCAGCCGCTGGCCGCCGATGCCGATGACGTAGAGATTGCGCGCGCCGAGATAGCTCTTCGCCAGGACCTTGGCGACCACCCTGTTATCCGGCGGCCCGCCGTCCTCGCCGATGACGATCTTCTCCGGGCGGATGGCGAGGGTCACCGGCCCGGAAGGACCCGGATTCACGCGCAGTATCTCCCCGTTCGGCAGGCGCGCCGTCGCCTGCCCGCCCGGCTGCAAGGCCAGCTCGGCGTCGATCAGATTGCTGGCGCCGACGAAGTCGGCGACGAAGACGTCTGATGGCGTCTCGTAGATCTCGGTCGGCGTCCCGATCTGGGCGATCCGGCCCTTGTTCATCACGATGATGCGGTCGCTGAGCGCCAGCGCCTCCGCCTGGTCGTGCGTCACATAGACCGTGGTGACGCCGGTCCGCTTCTGCAGCTCGCCGAGCCAGATCCGGGCCCGGTCCCTGAGCTTGGCGTCGAGGTTCGACAGCGGCTCGTCCAGCAGCAGGATCTCGGGCTGGTAGACGAGCGTGCGGGCCAGCGCGACCCGCTGCTGCTGGCCGCCCGAGAGCTCGCCCGGATAGCGGTCGGCGAAGTCGATCATGTCGACCAGGCTGAGCGTCTCGTCGATCCGCCGCTTGGCCTCGGCACCGCGGATGCGGCGGAGCTCAAGCGTGAAGTCGAGGTTCTGCGCCACGGTCATGTGCGGCCAGAGGGCATAGGACTGGAACATCAGCCCGAGATTGCGGAACTGCGCGTCGACGAAGACGCCGGAAGCGCCGTCGAACAGAATCCTGTCGCCGATCCGGATCGTGCCCTTGGTCGGCCGGTCGAGGCCTGCGAGCGCTGCGAGCGTCGTCGACTTGCCGCAGCCGGACGGCCCCAGCAGCGTCAGGAACTCGCCGTCGGCGACCGAGAAGGAGATATCGTCGAGGGCGACGACGCGGCCGAAATGCCGCGAGAGATTGGCGACGGCAACGCTAGCCATGCAGTTTCACTCCGAGAAGCTGCTTCGCCGCGACCGTCATGACCGCGGTCAGCGCCACCTGCAGCACGGCCAGCGCGGCGACGGGTCCGGTCTGCCCCTGCAGCCACAGCGCCAGCATGGTGGCGCCCATGACCTCGGCCCCGGGGGCCATCAGGAACACGGCAGAGGCGTATTCCTTGATGATCAGGATCATCAGCAGGATGAAGCACGACAGCAGCGCCGGCTTGCTCAAGGGCAGCACGATTCGGCGCATCGTCGTCGTCCAGCCGGCGCCGACCGATTTAGCCGCCCGGTCGAAGTCGGCACTGATCTGCAGCAGTGCCGGCGAGACGATGCCGTAGCCGGAGCTGAGGAAGCGGATCAGGTATGCGACAAACAGGAGCCAGATCGTGTTCCGGAGCACGCTGGCGCCAGGGATGAACACCGAGGCGTAGAAGACCCCGAGCCCGACGATGAAGCCCGGGATCACGCGCGGCAGCTGCGCGATCCCATCGACGGCACGGCGCAGCGGATAGTCCGAGCGTTGCGCCACCAGCGCCACGCCCGCGATCAGCGCGGTGCCGGCCGCCGCCCCGACGACCGCCAGGACCAGCGTGTTGGTGATCGAGCGGACATAGACGTCGATCGAGAGGATCGTCTCGAAGTTCGCCAGCGTCAGCACCTCGAAGGGCGAGATGTCGGGCGAGAACACCTGGGTGACCGCCCTGAGCGCCACGCAGCCGAGCAGGGCCGCGATCGCTATGAGGATATAGACGACCACGCCGGCGAAGATCGGCCAGCGCCAGCGCCCGAGAGGCAAGGTGCGGAGCTGGCCCGCGCGGGATCCTAGGCTGACGAAGCGGTGGCTGCCGGCCAGGACCAGGCGCTGGAACAGGAACAGGACCGCGACCAGCGCCATCAGCATCAGCGCGAGTGCCGCGACCAGACCGTAGTTCGGCGTGCCCCGGTCGAAGCTGAGATCGTAGATCATCGTCGTCAGCAGCCGGATGCCGACGGGGTTGCCCAGGATCAGCGGGATCGCGAGCGCCTCGAGCGCGCTCACGATGTTCATGATCAGCGCGAAGACGAGCGCCGGGCGCATCAAGGGCAGGTTGATCCGGCGCAGGATGCGCCCCGGCCCGGCGCCGACGACGCGCGCCGCGGCGTCGTGGTTGGGGTCCTGCTGCCTGGCGGCACCGATGCAGTAGAGCATCGTCACCGGTGCCGCGGCGATGCCGCTGATGATGGCGATGCCGACGACCGAGTAGAGGTTCCAAGGACGCGGCACACCGATCGCGTCGCCGATATAGGCGGTGATCAGCCCGTAGGGGCCGTACGCCAGGATCGCGCCGAAGCCGATGATCTGGGGCGAGATGAACAGCGGCCACAGGAGCACGCCGAGCAGCGCGCCGCGGCCCGGAAGATCGGTGCGCCCGACCAGCACCGCGAGCGTGGTTCCGACCACCATCGAGAACGACACCACGATCAGGCAGAAGAGGCCGGTGGTGCCGAAGGTGCGAACGATCTCGGGATCGGTGAACAGGCGCGCGAAGTTACCGAGCGTGAAGGCGGCCTCGGGGTAGTAGAGCGGCTTGTCGAGGAAGGCCTGGATGAATGCCGGCACCAGCGCCACGCCGATCAGCGCGGTAGAGACCAGCGAGATCGCCGACTGCACGGCAAAGCCCGAAAATCGGCTCGCGACGGGCGCCTGCCTCTTGGCATCAGCGGCCCTCGACCCGGCCAAACCCGTCACCTTTCCTCCCCGAACGATGCTTTGTCTTTAAGGCCTTTGCCGGAACATTGCCCGGGCCTCTCCCACGCGCTGCGTCAGGCCGCTCCCCGCGCCTCCGCCCTCGCCTTCGCGTCGACGAGCTCCTGGCGCGAGGCGACGATATGGCGGCGCATAAGGATCTCCGCCAGCTCGCCGTCCCTGGCTTCGAGCGCGTCGACGATGCGGAGATGCTCGGCATGCCCGAGGTCCATCCGCTCGCGCGCCCTCGCCCAGCGGCGATACTGTGCGCGCATGTAGTGCCAGATGTCTCCGGCGAGCATCCGCTCGAGCTCGCGGTTGCCCGAGATTCTGGCGATCAGGATATGGAAGTCCTGGATGGTCGGCTGCTGGCGGGCGTCGCCGCGCGTCGACTTGAGGGCCCTGCTGCGCTGGGCAAGAACCCCTCTAAGCTCGGCGATCTGCTCGGGCGTGATAACCGCCGCCGCGCGGCGGCAGGCCAGCCCCTCCAACGCCCCTCGAATTTCGTAGAGCTCATCGACGGTGCGGTCGTCGAGCGAGACGACCCGCATCCCGGAAAACGGCACCCGCTCGATCAGCTGGCGCTCTTCGAGACGCAGGAGAGCCTCGCGCAGCGGTGAGCGGCTGACGCCGAAGCGCTGGGCGAGATCGGTCTCGGTCAGGCGCTCGCCGGGCTCGAACTCGCCGGACAGGATCGAATGGCCGATCCGTTCGAGCACCTTCTCCGACGTCGCCACGGGCTCCCGGGCGGCAAGCTGGTCGTCCTTCATGCCCCTGATAATAGTATACAATTATTCGACTTACACTCGGTTATTCGGGGAATCTGCCTTGACGAGCCAGCCGAGACTCCATGATTGTGTACAATCTGACTTAAGAGAGGTCGCACATGGAAGAGATCCGGTTCGTCTGTGGGTCGGGCGGCTTGGGCGGCGGCAAGGTCCTCGCCAAGGCGCTCGACGAGGCGATGGCGATGAAGCCGCACTTCATCGCCTGCGATGCGGGAACCACGGATTCCGGTCCCTTCTCGCTCGGCAGCGGCCGGACGAACTATCCGCGGGAGGCGGTCAAGCGCGACCTCGAAATCATCCTGGCCGCGGCCAAGCGGGCCGGCATCCCGGTGCTGATCGGCTCATCCGGCACCGCCGGCATCGACGCCCAGGTCGACTGGGTCGTCGACATCGCCAACGAGATCGCGACCGAGCACCAGTTCAAGGTCAAGACCACGGCTATCCATTCCGAACAGTCGCCCGCGTATCTGAAGGGCTTGTACCGCGACTCCCGGATCAAGCCGCTCGATCCGGCGCCGCCGATCGACGAGGCGCTGTTCGACCGCACCGCCCATGTCGTCGGCATGATGGGGGTCGAGCCCCTGCAGAAGGCGCTCGCCGGCGGCGCCGAGCTCGTCGTCGCCGGCCGCTGCAGCGACTCCGCCCTGTTCGCGGCGATGCCGATCATGAAGGGCTTCCCAGAAGGCCTCGCCTGGCATGCGGGCAAGGTCATGGAATGCGGCACGCAGGTCTGCGAGTCCGCCGGGCGCGGCGTCATCTACGCCAAGCTGACCAAGGACGAGCTGCTGATCCGCCCCTATGGCGAAGGGCTGCGCTGCACGCCGCAGAGCGTCGCGGCGCATTCGTTCTACGAGAACGGTGATCCCTACATCCACTACGAGTCGTCCGGCGCCCTCGACCTGACCGACTCCACCTACGAGGCGGTCGACGAGTTCACCGTCCGCATCCGCAACAGCGGCTTCCGCCACGCGGACACCTACACGGTGAAGCTCGAGGGTGCCGAGCTCGTGGGCTACCAGACCGTGATCGTCGGCGGCATCCGCGATCCCTACTTCATCCGTAACTACGACACCTGGATCGAGGACGTGCGGAAGAAGATCGTCACCTCGGCGAAGGAGATCCTGAAGCTCGAGCCGTCCGACTTCCGCCTCGACTTCCACGCCTATGGCCGGAACGCCGTGATGGGCGCGCTCGAGACCGAGACGTCGATGCCGCGCGAGATCGGCCTGGTGCTGAACGTCACCGCCTCGACCCAGGCCCTGGCGACCAAGCTCGCGGAGATCAGCCGCCAGCCGCTGCTGCACACGCCGATTCCCGAATGGAGCGGCAGCATCACCTCGATCGCCTTCCTGCACAACCCGGTGCCCTTGGAGCGCGGCGCCGTCTACCGCTTCTGCCTCAACCACGTCGCGATCCCCAGGACGCAGGAAGAGATGTTCCGCATGCGCTCGCTCGAAATCGGCTGACCGGAGAGTACCCATGACCGCGCTCGCCGAACTCGCCACCCTGATCCGCAGCAAGAACGCAGGCCCCTTCGTCTTGACCTTCGACATCCTGTTCAAGGACGAGAAGAAGTATCGACGCGTCAGGGACTCCGGCGTCCTCAGCAAGGAGCTGTTCGCCAAGCTCTACAACTGCCCCGTCGACATCGTCCGCTTCTTCGTCTGCGACAACGCGATGGGATTCAAGTTCAGCATCCCCAGGCCGACCTTCCAGGGCGAGGTCGGCGACCCGGACCTGCACGGCGGCCAGCAGAACACGCCGCTGATGTTCGTCGACATCCCCTGAGCTTCAAACCGAGATACGGGAGGAAAATAATGAAAAGACTTTCGTGCGCGCTCTCGTTCGCCTTCGGCCTTCTGCTTTCGGCCGCCGTCCAGGCGCAGAGCGTTCCCGCCGGATACCCGGCCGACTACGCCAAGATCATCGAGGCGGCGAAGCAGGAAGGAAAGGTCCTGGTCTATTCGAACGTCGCCGTCGGCAACTGGGCGCCGTTCGTGGCGCTGGCGAAGCAGCGCTATCCGTGGCTCGCGGTCGAGACGACCGACAGCAGCAACGAACTCTGGGAGAAATACTACGCCGAGAGCCGGACCGGCGTCAGGACCGCCGACCTCATCCTCGTCACCGCGCCCGATCGCTGGATCGAGCTGCACGAGCGCGGCGAGGTGAACCCCTACGTCTCGCCCGAGAGCCCGGCGCTGCCGAAGTGGAGCATGCCTTTCCCGGGCGTCTACTCGGCCTCTGCCGATCCGATGATCATCGCCTTCAACCGGCGCGCCCTTCAGGGGCTGCCGGAGCCGAAGTCGGTCGCCGACGTCGCCAAGCTCTACAAGGATCGCCCCGACCTCAAGGGCCGCATCACCGCGTTCGACCCCGAGGGCAACGGCATGGGCCGCAACGTCTGGACCGCCTGGGCGATGGCGAAGCCCGAGTCCTGGAGCCACATCGAGAACCTCGGGCCGTCGCTGCGCCCCGAACGGAGCGCCGGCCCGATGCGCGAGAAGGTCATCGCCGGCGAGTACGCGGTCGCGCTGATGACCTCGGGCGCCGGCATCCCGCAATACATGGCCCCCGCCGCGGTCAAGCTCGCCGGCTGGGACTTCCCCAGCGACGGCACACCGATCGTGACCCGCAACGTCGCCATCACCAAGGCCGCGAGCAACCCGAACGCGGCCAAGATCTTCCTCGACCTGCTGCTCTCGCGCGAAGGCCAGATCGCCTTCGGCAAGACCGGCCAGATGCCCTATCGCGGCGACATCAAGGCGGAGGAGACGCCCTACGGCACCTTCGGCACGGTCGTCGAGAAGGTCGGCGGCGAGAAGAACATCGTCTTCA